>JBIILF010000003.1:0-13759 GCA_044232785.1 Candidatus Planktophila sp.
TTCATTAAGCGGTGTGTCGAAAAGCGAAGCAGCGCCCGCAGGCGCAATCTTGCCCAAATGTGACCAGCCAAGAGCGGTAGCCACTCGCCCGCGTGGGGTACGAGCCATAAAGCCATTCCTCACCAAGAAAGGTTCAGCCACCGATTCCACTGTCTCGGTTTCTTCACCGACTGCAATAGCCAGGGTGGATAGGCCCACCGGTCCCCCAGCGAATCTCTCGATTAAGGCAGTTAATACCGAGCGGTCGAGCCGATCAAGACCTGCTGCATCGACTTCATACATTTCAAGTGCGGCATTCGCATGATCTAAGGAAAGTTGGTTTGAACCTTTCACTTGTGCGTAATCGCGCACTCTTCGAAGAAGACGGTTTGCGATACGAGGAGTTCCGCGTGAACGACTGGCAATTTGTTCAATTGCTTTAGCGTCAATTACTAAGCCAAGCAGTGCAGCAGATCGCGAAATGACTCGTGCTAGTTCGGACTCGGCATAAAAATCGAGTTGCGCAGTAAAACCAAATCGATCACGCAATGGGCTAGGCAATAATCCGGCTCGAGTTGTTGCGCCAACTAAAGTGAATCTAGGTAGATCAAGTGGAATTGCCGTTGCGCCAGGTCCTTTGCCGACAACAATATCAACTCGGAAATCTTCCATCGCTAGATAAAGAAGTTCTTCAGCCGGTCGTGGCAAACGGTGGATCTCATCAATAAAGAGAATTTCGCCTTCAACCAAAGAAGAAAGTATCGAAGCTAAATCTCCGGCATGAGTAATTGCCGGACCTGATGTAATTCGGATGGGCGCTTGCATTTCAGCTGCCAAAATTAATGCGAGGGTTGTTTTTCCGAGCCCGGGCGGACCACTTAACAAAATGTGATCGGCACTTGTTCCGCGATGTTTCGCTGCAGTTAACAGCACATCGATTTGCTGACGAACTCTCTCTTGCCCAATGAATTCTTGTAAATCTTTTGGACGCAGCGCGCCTTCAGCGGCCGAATCATCTAAGCCAGCTACTGGTGAGATCAATCGATCAACGTTATCCATTATTTACGACCACCACTTTGCAGTGCTCTCTTTAAGAGTTCGCTCATCTCTAAATCACTCGGTTCAACGCCATCGCCCTGTAGCTCATTAACTACTGTGGTAATTGCGCGGTCGGAATCTTTAGGAGCGAAACCCAATGAAATCAGGGCTGCGGTTAGCTGCTCGCGCCAAACTGGTTGGTGAGTTGCAACGCTGCCACCGTCAGAGAGGTCAGATAATTTACCTTTCAACTCCAGTATTAAACGCTGTGCACCTTTTCGTCCAATGCCAGGTACTCGTTCAATGGCGGCAATATTCTCAGTGGTAATCGCGGAAGCTAACTCTTCGGGTGTTAGCGAACCCAAAATAGACAAGGCAACTTTCGGACCGATGCCACTTACGGTTTGCACTTGTTCAAATAGTTGCTTCGATTCTGCTGTTAAGAAACCATAAAGAGTTAAGGATTCCTCGCGCACAACCAGCGAAGTATGAAAAGTTACTGTGGTTCCTAAATTTAAATGATTAGCTGCGCTTTGCGTAATGTTGACTGATAGTCCGACTCCACCAACTTCAACGATTGCACGATCTAATGAGATCGCTTTAATCTCACCAGTCAGAGTCGCAATCATTTTTTGGCAGTTCCCGTCTTCTTAAGTAAAGCTAATCGATTCTTTTCATTAGTCAGCGCAGTAGCAATTTTACTATTTCCACCACCGCGCCAGATATGACAGATCGCTAACGCTAACGCGTCGGCGCTATCTGCGGGCTTAGGAGCCTCATCTAATTTCAAAATGTTTAAAACCATCTTGCCAACTTGCGCTTTATTGGCCCGACCTGAACCAGTTACTGCTGCCTTAACCTCACTTGGGGTATGCATCACAACTTTGATCTGATTCCGCGCCGCCAGTAAAAGTGCTATTCCGGCCGCTTGGGCAGTTCCCATAACGGTCCGTAAATTATGTTGTGAGAAAACGCGTTCTATCGCAATTACATCTGGCTTGAACTCAGTGATCCAAAGTTGAATCTCACGTTCAAGTTGTAAAAGTCGTGCCTCAGTTGGATCTTGTGAGGATGTGAGGATCACGCCAACTGAAACCATCTTTAGCGGAGAGCCAATTGCACCTTCCACGACGCCAATGCCACAGCGCGTTAAACCGGGGTCGATACCTAGAACTCTCACTTGAACAGCCTAGATAGCGGTTCGGAATAGTTAGGCCAGGCTCGCCATTACCTCATCAGAAACATCGAAGTTGCTGAAAACATTCTGCACATCATCTAGCTCTTCAATGGCATCGATTAATTCGAAGACTTTAGTCGCGCCTTCGGCATCTAGTGGAATTGTCATCGAAGGTAAGAAGGAAGAATCTGCCGATTCGTAATCAATACCAGCAGTTTGCAGAGCTGTACGAACTGCAACGAGATCGCCGGGTTCGCACACGACTTCAAAAGATTCACCGAGATCATTTACTTCTTCGGCTCCGGCATCGAGAACTGCCTCAAGCACTAAATCTTCAGTCAATCCGTCAATCTTATTTACAATTATGACGCCTTTACGATTAAATAAATATGAGACCGAACCAGGGTCAGCCATGCTGCCACCATTGCGAGTTACCGCAACACGAACTTCAGAAGCAGCACGATTGCGACTATCGGTTAAACATTCGATCATAATTGCAACGCCGTTAGGACCATAGCCTTCGTACATAATTGTCTGCCAATCAGCGCCACCAGATTCCAGACCAGCGCCACGTTTTACCGCGCGTTCAATATTGTCAGCTGGCATTGAATTCTTTTTTGCTTTCGCAATCGCGTCGAAAAGCGTTGGGTTTCCATCAAGATCGGGGCCGCCATTTCGAGTGGCTACTTCAATTGCCTTGATTAACTTCGCAAAATTCTTGGCACGACGGCTATCGATTACAGCCTTCTTATGCTTTGTCGTTGCCCATTTGGAATGGCCAGACATGATCTACCCCCTAGAAATTTCACCGTAGCTGCCGATGAAAGTTATGAACTTACTTTACCGCAGCCTTTTCCAAAGCTGGACGTGCTACCGACTCAATAAAGTAGCGATGAATGCGATTGTCCCCCGTTAATTCTGGGTGAAAACTTGTTGCCAGTAGAGCGCCCTGCCTAACAGCTACTGCATGATCAAACGTTGCCAAGACTTCGACCTCGGGGCCGACTGATTCAACCCATGGGGCTCGAATGAAAACAGCGCGTACTGGCGGATTAGTAATTCCGGCGAATTCCAAGTCAGTCTCAAATGAATCAACTTGGCGGCCAAACGCATTTCGCCGAACGGTGATGTCCAAACCACCAAAAGTTTCTTGCCCGACACCTGCATCTAGAACTCGATCTGCAAGCAGAATCATTCCTGCACAAGAACCATAAACCGGCATCCCGCTTGAGATGCGAGATTTCAGTGGCTCAAACATTTCAAAGCTGCGAGCTAAATTTGCAATCGCTGTTGATTCCCCGCCAGGCAGGACAAGTGCATCGACTACGGCTAATTCAGCTGGCCGACGAACTATCGATGCGTTTACGCCACATTCTTCCAGCGCAAAAAGATGTTCACGAAAATCGCCTTGCAGCGCTAGAACACCAACTCGCATTTCTCGTAAAACCTAAATTACCAACCGCGTTCAGCTAAGCGATGCGCGACTGGTAGATCTGCGACGTTGATTCCAACCATTGCTTCACCTAAGCCACGCGAAATATCTGCCAAAACTTTTGCGTCATCAAAGAAGGTTGTGGCTTTTACACATGCCGCAGCACGTGCAGCTGGGTCTCCGGATTTGTAAATTCCAGAACCAATGAATACGCCATCGGCGCCCATTTGCATCATCAGCGCGGCATCGGCTGGTGTTGCGATTCCACCAGCGGTGAAGAGAACTACCGGTAGCTTGCCAGTTTCTGCAACTTCTTTTACTAAGTCATAAGGCGCTTGCATGTTTTTTGCGGCTACATATAGTTCATCTTCGCGCAAGGTCGACAAGCGTCGAATTTCGCCACCGATTGAACGCATATGAGTCATTGCATTTGAAACATCACCGGTGCCTGCTTCGCCCTTTGAGCGAATCATGGCTGCGCCTTCATTAATGCGACGAAGTGCTTCGCCTAAATTTGTTGCACCACAAACGAATGGAATTGTGAAATTCCACTTATCAATATGGTTTTCCATATCTGCCGGAGTTAGCACTTCTGATTCATCAATGTAATCGACACCCAGGCTCTGCAAAATTTGCGCTTCCACAAAATGACCAATACGAGCTTTTGCCATAACTGGAATTGAAACTGCGGCCTTAATTTTTTCGATCATGTCTGGGTCAGACATACGGGCGACGCCACCTTGAGCACGGATATCTGCAGGTACTCGCTCGAGCGCCATTACTGCAACTGCACCAGCAGCTTCAGCAATCTTGGCTTGCTCGACATTGACGACATCCATAATGACGCCACCTTTTAGCATCTCTGCCATGCCGCGCTTTACTCTTGCTGTTCCTACGTTCTGGCTCATCATGGCGCTCCTAGTTAGGTTTTCTTGGCGAGTGTTAACTCGCGTTCAGGGTGGTAACTCTACTTTGAAAGTGGCGTTGCTGGCGCGGTGAGCGTGAATTCCGGTTTTTGATCAGTCAAAGCCACCCAAACCGACCCCGGTGCAAATTTGATTTCGCTGCCATCTGCCAGTGTCCAGTTTGTTCCCGACTCAGCGCTCTCTCGGCTCCAATTCGCCTTGAAAGAACGACCATCTCGCAAGATGTATCCAGTTCCAGTACCTACAGTCTGCGAGTAAGGCGTGAAAGTTCCGGGCTTTCCGCGATAGATCGAATCCGATATTTCAACGTTTTGAATCACGAAAGTAGTTGGCCCTAATTGCGCACCACTTGCTGCCAGATCTGCGACCCCGCCATTACTCAAAAGCCATCGTTTCTCAGAGCTAGACCAAGTTGCCTCATATTTACTCGC
This sequence comes from Candidatus Planktophila sp., assembly GCA_044232785.1. GTDB lineage: Bacteria > Actinomycetota > Actinomycetes > Nanopelagicales > Nanopelagicaceae > Planktophila. The sequence continues at coordinate 4,984 of JBIILF010000003.1, forward strand.
CGGCCAACGAACTGCTACTGAATCAATCGCGACTCCCCCAACTGGGCGTTCACCGAAAGTCCAACCAAGTGATTTTGACTTCACGACATCGCGTTCATCGCCTGAAACTTTCTCTAACAATAAATCCGCCCGTAAAACCATGTTGTATGGAGCAGGCCTGGTTTGATCGCGTGTATAGATAGTTGGCGATGAACGCTGTGCGCCGTAATCCCAAAGATTTGCATTTGAGATAACTGGGTACATAGAACTTTGGGCACCGCTATATCCGAAAACCACTTTGCCGAATTGCGAAAGTATTTCGATATCAGAAATACGAGCACTTCTAACTGGGCCAATATTCTGTGGAATCACAGAAGAAAAAATTGCTGCAAGTCTCGTTAAACCACCTTCGACGAGTTCGATATAGACCAGGTCCGCATCTTCCAGGCCAATTTGTGGCCGAGCAAGAGAGGTGTCATCAATTTTTACCGCGAGTACCGGGCCATCAACTCCAGCCCGCCCACTGATTGAGTTGTAAGTGATCTCTGGTTTTGATTCACTCTGATTGGTTTCGGCAGCAGCGCAGCCTGAGAGAAGAGCCACAGTTGAAAACAAAACTAATAAATTTTTAGATCGCATCGGCTTCAAACTCATAGGTGACAGGTAATGGAGCTGTACCGGCCAAACGGAATAAACGAAATACTATCTTGCTTCGAATCAATTGAGTGCGAGTGACAGCTTCGACATGTATCGCGATTGAAACCTTAATTTTATCTGTGAGTTGATCAAGTTCGTGAAGTAATACTTGATCGCTTTTCGCAACGATGCTTTCACGTTCAAGCAACATCATGCCCAAAGCGCCTGAAAGCACGCTCTCAGCACTTGATCGGTCCTCAATGTCTGCACTTCGTGCTTGATAAGCACTAGCTGTTAAAAGTAGCGAAGTAGCTGGGTCAGTGATCGCACTTCGAGCAATCTCGAGTGCTATAGCGGCTCTCCTTTGCAACAGTGAATCCAAAGTCGCCCAACTAGTCTCAACTCGATGATGCAAACGATCTAGTCGGCTCGCAGAAAAACTTAAGTACCAAAAAGCAATCAGTGCTAGAACAGCGTAAAGAAGTAGATCCTTCATCTTTAATCCCTTCCCAACAATCTAGTCCACGAACGGTTCTCGGAAGATAACGAGACTTTCTCACCTTTGACCATCGCTAATTCATAGACTTCAAAAATTTCTTCTCCAACCTGACTCCAGTCAAACCGCTGCGCATGCTCGGCTCCTGCTTTTGCCAATTCACTTCGCTTTGAATCATCACGTAGTAAATCAATAATTACTTTAGCCAAACTTTCAGAATTTTCAGATTCAAAAAGAGCTCCGAATTTTCCATAACCAAGTACATCTGCAAAAGCTGGAATGTCACTTGCTACAACAGTTGCGCCCCCAGCCATTGCTTCGGCCAGAATAATTCCGAATGACTCTCCTCCAGTATTCGGCGCAATGTAAAGCGAAATGCTGGATAAAAAATCCGCCTTATCTTCTTCATTGATCTTGCCCAGGAATTCAACCCGATTGCGCAATTGTGGATCAACGTTTTCGAGAACTTCTTCACTATCACCTGGTCCAGCAATCAGTACACGTACATCTGGAACGAAGCGAGAGATGATCGGTAATGCCTTAAGCAATACTGGCAAGCCTTTACGGTCTTCTTCAAAACGCCCTAGGAAGCCGATCGTATTTCCTTGCCAGATCGCTCTTGGGGTGCCATCGCGATAATTAGCCGCATAAATACCGTTCGGAATCACGATCGCATCGGTTTCTAAATGTGCCGTAAGTGTCAATCGTGCGGCTTCACTTACTGCGATGCGAGCCGATAGCTTCTCGATAATTGGCTCGAGAATTGGGCCAATAGCCACAATTGCTTTCTGATATTTGGCTGCAGCATGAAAAGTTCCCACCATTGCGCCTTCACCTGCCCAGCATGCCAATAACGCCAGCGAAGGAATCGCAGGTTCGTGTAAATGCAAAAGATCAAAGTCGCCTTCATTGATCCAGGTGCGCACTCGACTATTTGCCCCAACGCCAAAAAGCACCCGAGCGACAGCGCCGTTATATGGAATAGATACAGACCGTCCTGCACTAACAATATAACTGGGCAAATCTTCACTCTCGGTGGCGGGTGCAAGAACTTCAACGTAGTGACCATTGGCAATCAAGAATTCCGCTAAGTCGCGAATGTGGTTTTGTACACCACCTGGAACATCCCAGCTGTACGGGCAAACAATGCCAATTCGGAGCCGACGATTAATCATGTGCGATCCACGAAGTCGCCATCAACCCAAATGCGTTGCAACATATGCCAATCTTCCGGGTGTTCAGATATTCCAGCTGCAAAATTATCTGCGCAAAGTTGCACTGTTTTACTTACTCGCTCACTCTCATCGGCGCCATCAGCGATATTCACTTTTCTAAAATCAATATGTATCCCCGAGTCGTTATAGGAGACAAATGCAGTTACCAGATCTGCGCCAGTTCGGATGGCGAGCAACGCTGGGCCCGCTGGCATGCGCGCTATTCCATCAAAGAAATTAACATCAATGCCACTTTTTGATAAGTCACGATCTGCAACTAAGGCAACTAGTTTTCCTTCTCGCAGCCGGCTTGCCAAAGTGCCCATAACTCGACCATCTAACGGCAGCGCTTCCATTCCGATTGCTTGTCGATACTCTAAAAATTTCTTAAACAGCTTCTCTGGCTTCAAACGTTCAACCACTGTAATTAGCGGTATACCTTGGCTACAGAAGAAGGAGCCAGCGTGATCCCAATTCCCCGCGTGTGGCAACGAAACTACTACCCCGCGCTTGCTGCGAACTGGTTCGAGAAGTAACTCAACATCGTTAACAGTTACAGTGGATTGAATCCGTTCGGTACTCCAATCGGGAGAACGAAAAGTGTCACACCAATAACGCAAATATGACCGCATTCCGGCTCGAGCTAATGAGTTGAGTTCTTGTTCAGATAAAGCCGGAGCGACTCTTTGTAAGTTTGTGGTTAAGCGTTGGAAGTTCTTGCCATTCTTATCGCTAACTTTGTCTGCCACCAGTGAAAAAAATTTATATGCAGTTGGTTCGGGTAACCAACGCACAATTCGCCAGCCAGCAAAATAAGCCAGAGCCGTTAAATCTTCAACTTTCATTTGTGCGTTGCTTTCCAAACGATTCGCATGCGTTCCAGCACGGTATAAAGACTTATTGCGGCAAGAAACCAAATACCTGCAGTCAAAATATAATCGATCCCTAAACCAGTAAAACCAATCGCTGTTAGCAAGATGATCAAGCGCTCTGTTCGCTCAGCGAAGCCACCTTTGCATTCGATCTGTAAACTTTCGGCTTTCGCACGAATATATGAAACTAAAAACCCGGCCACAATTGAAACCAATAAAACATATGCCAGCTCGTCATCGCTTCGCGCTAAATAGATCAATAACCCCAGTGCGATGGCTGAATCAGTAACTCGATCGATGGTGGAATCGAGAAATCCACCCCAACGACTAGGACCTTTCTCTGATAACCGAGCCATCGTGCCATCGAAAAGATCGCTAAGCGCCAACAAACAAATTGCCACGGTGCCACCAAATAGATGACCATTTGGGTACGCGATTAATGCTGTTGCGATTACACCAATAGCTCCAATAGCAGTAACTGAGTTTGGCGTCAGGCCAATGCGCAGCATGCCTCTCGCGGTTGGTGAGATTATGCGCACCACCGCGGGCTTGAAAATGTCACTAATCATCGTGTCCCATCGTAGGCTGTGGACATGAGTTCAACTAACTTACGTGTCCATATTTACGGGCACGAAAGCGCCTTTTTAGAGCAAGTCGCCGCAGAATTCCGGGGGGAAATCGCCCAAGATTCCCAATCAGAATCTGATCTGGCGATCTTTGCCATCAACCCAAATACCGGGATTTCGCCAGAATCAATCGCTATCTGGGCGTCCTTAGATGACTACCTAGTTCCACGTTTAATTGTGGTTACTGGCCTAACTGGCAATGATGGTGATTTCGATGATGCCGTGATGTTGGCAAATCGAGTCTTTGAGCAATGCGTTACCCCGTACCTGGTTTTGCACGATGAAGATGGATCACCTTGCGCGTTGATATCACTAAGTGACTTGCAGATTATTAACTACCAATCCGGAGCTACCGAAATTCTGGAAAGCGCCGATGAACATAAAACATTGGTTAGCGAATTTCGTGACGAGTACCTAATCGCAATTGACCAAATGGGACCCGACGCATTTGCGGCCGGTTTATTATTTCCGGCGATACCCGTTGATTTTAATTCCGGTCTTGGCGTTAACGAAGTGAAACAGTATCTGAATAAGCTTTAAATTACCAAGCAGCTGAAATTAAATCACGTGACTGACTTAGCAATTGTGGCAAAACTTTTGTCTGCCCAATAATCGGCATGAAGTTTGCATCTCCCGACCATCTTGGAACTATGTGTTGATGAATGTGCGCTGCAACCCCGGCCCCTGAGATTGCTCCTTGGTTCATACCTAAATTAAAACCGGCCGGCGCACTTACTTCACGCAAAGTTTTCATAGCGTGCGCAGTTAAGTCACTAATCTCTTTTCGTTCCGATTCAGTTAGATCGGTTAAATCAGCGACATGTCGATAGGCGCAAACTAATAGATGACCGGCGTTATATGGATAAAGGTTCATGACCACATAGGCCTCTTTGCCACGAGCGACGATTAAGCCATCTTGATCAGTTAACGTTGGGATTCGACAGAACGGACATTCGACTTCATTGCCTGGAAGCGGTCGATTGTCACCCGTCAAGTACTCCATTCGATGCGGCGCCCATAAACGCTGCCATGCATCAGGAACGCCAGCTCCCCCGAGAATCTCGGACATCGTTAGACCTGAGTACGTTCAGAAACGATTTTCTGAATCTCGGCAATCGCTTCAGCTACCGGAATACCGTTCTTCTGCTCTCCGTTGCGATAACGGAATGAAACAGCGCCCGCGTTTTGATCTTCTTCGCCCGCGATCACCATAAACGGAATCTTTGACATCTGAGCGTTACGAACTTTCTTCTGCATGCGATCATCGGATGTATCGAGTTCGACACGTAAACCAGCTTTACGCATTTGGTTAATCACCTCGGCTAAATATGGTGTGAAAGCTTCAGCAACTGGAATACCAATTGCTTGCACTGGCGCTAACCATGGTGGAAATGCTCCTGCATAATGTTCAGTCAGCACACCGAAGAATCGTTCGATCGAACCGAATAGAGCGCGGTGAATCATTACCGGACGCGAGCGCGAACCTTCGCTATCGGCATACTCAAGTTCGAAACGTTGTGGCAATTGAAAATCAACTTGAATCGTTGACATCTGCCATGTGCGACCAATTGCATCTTTGGCTTGCACTGAAATTTTAGGGCCGTAAAAAGCTGCCCCGCCCTCATCGAGAACTAAATCAAGTCCTTGCAATGACGCCGCTTGTCGTAGCGCTTCGGTTGCGGCAATCCATTCCGCATCTTCGCCAACTGATTTCTCTGGGTTGCGAGTTGAAAGCTCAAGATAGAAATCATTAAGACCATAGTCGCGCAGTAAATTTAAAACGAAAGTCAAAAGTGAATCTAGTTCGCCCGGCATTTGTTCAGCGGTGCAATAAATATGTGCGTCATCCTGAGTAAATCCACGTGCTCTAGTTATTCCGTGTAGAACGCCTGATTTCTCATAACGATAAACAGTTCCGAATTCAAAAAGCCGAAGCGGCAATTCGCGATAGGAACGCTGGCGAGACTTGTAAATCAAATTGTGGAATGGGCAGTTCATTGGCTTCATGTAGTACTGCTGCCCCGCGCGCTTTATCGTGCCATCAGCGTGTAACTCTTCATCCATAATCATTGGCGGATACATGCCATCTGCGTACCAATCAAGGTGACCTGATGTTTCAAACAACGCAGCTTTGGTTATGTGAGGTGAGTAAACGAATTCATAACCTTCAGTTTCGTGACGAAGTCGCGAATAATCTTCCATTGCGCGACGAATAATTCCACCTTTAGGATGAAAAACAGCTAAACCAGATCCGATTTCTTCCGGAAAACTAAAGAGGTCAAGTTCGGCGCCGAGACGTCGATGATCACGTTTTTCGGCTTCCAGTAACAGTTCTAGATATGCATTTAGTGAATCAGCGCTTGGCCAGGCAGTGCCATAGATGCGTTGCAGCATTGGGTTCTTTTCCGAACCTCGCCAATAAGCACCAGCACTTCGCATCAACTTAAACGCGGGAATGTGCTTGGTTGAAGGCAGATGTGGCCCGCGACAAAGATCTGACCAAACTGGTTGCCCATCGCGGCCTAAATTGTCATAAATTGTTAATTCAGTACCACCGACTTCGACTGAACTTTCATCGCTAGATCCACCTTTAATGCCAATTAGCTCGCACTTGTAAGGCTCTCCTGCTAATTCCTTAAGAGCATCAGCTTCAGTCGTCACTCGACGCTTAAAACGCTGGCCTTCTTTGATGATCTTGCGCATTGCGCTTTCAATTTTCTCAAGTGATTCTGGCGTAAATGGATCTTGAGGATCGAAGTCGTAATAAAAACCATCTGTAATTGGTGGACCGATACCCAACTTAGCTTCTGGATAAATCTGCTGAACGGCTTGTGCCATCACGTGCGCCGTTGAATGTCGCAGAACTTTCAGACCATCTTCGGAATCAATGGAAACTGATTCAACAACATCACCATCAATTAGATCCGTCCAGAGATCTTTCAACTCACCATTAATTCGGCAAACGACTACATCTTTTCGCTCGGCAAATAATTGCGTTGGTCGCTGATCTGCAGCAACCGCAGCTGCCGCACCATCTATCGTGATCTTGAGTTCAGACATGCCGCTAGCCTACCGAAGTTGCCAATGCAGTTGCCTCAAATAGCCAGCGCATTTGCTCACTCTCTGGTGAAAACGACAAAATACGATCGTCAATCTGACCTATCGGCTGCGCGATTTTCAGACTCGAGACAACGAAGCCACACTCAATTTCATCCAATTTATCAACCGGAACTTGACGAACATTTACACCCGCTTTTTCGATCAATAAAGCGCGCATAACGCCAGGTAGTACGCCATCGTTAAGTGGCGGGGTAATCCAATCGCCACCAATTTGGAAAACTAAATTCGCTATAGCGGTTTCGGTAATGAAGCCTTCAGGATTGACAAGAATGAAGTCATCGAACCTTGCTTGCTTGGCTTTCGTTAGTAGCTGCAAATTAGCGGTGTATGGATATCGCTTCTCGACTATCCCCGAATGTTTCTCAGTAAGGTGGAAAATACCTAACTTGGCAGGTTGTTCTAGCTCAACATATTCCTGGTGTGTAGCGCACAAACTTCCATAGTTTCCAAAAAGAAGTCGAAGTCGCCCGATCGAAAAAGGATTTGCAGAAATAGTCTCTGACACAGCTGTACGAATAACATCTTCAGTTGGAAATGGTTGATCGTTTCGGCGAGCGGTGTTTAACGCCCGACGCATGTGCCGCGATAGCGCCCAAGGGTGACCATCAACAGTTTTGATTGTTTCAAAAATGCCAGCGCCAGCAGGCCAACCAGCATTGTCCAAACTTGCTTCTACATAACTAATTAACTTCCCGTTAAGCCATGCGCTCTGACTCAAAGTTCACCACCGATAATTGAAATCAATCGTTCCGCTTTAAGTTGAGTTTCTTCCCATTCAGACGCAGCATCGCTGCTCCAAGTGATGCCTGCGCCAGTTCCGAAGTGAATGTATTCAGAATCTCGCCAGAAAGTTCTAATCGCTACTGATAACACTGCTTGATCGCCGTGCACCCAGCCCATTACACCGCAATAAGTATTTCTAGCTACCGGTTCTAGCTCAGAAATGATGCGTTTCGCTGCACTCTTGGGTGCGCCGCTGATTGAACCAGCTGGCAATAGTGATGAGAAGATTTCAGCCCAAGTAATACCAGCACGTAGCGTTCCGGTTACATCAGAGACTAAATGACTCAGCCCTGGATGGTCTTCATCTCTCAAGAGGTCAGGGACAGCAATTGTTCCGGGTATGCATATCTGACCAAGATCATTTCGCATAAGGTCGACGATCATGACATTCTCAGCGCGATCTTTCTCGCCAAATTTCTCAATCGCTGATCGCTTGGTGCCTTTTATGGGCGAGGTCTTTATTTGGTCACCAGAACGAATGATAAATAATTCCGGTGATGCAGAGGCTATTTCGAAATCGTGGAAGCGTAAATAACTCGCATAAGGAGCTGGGTTTGATTTCAAGATATTTGTAAACGCATGATCTAGCGTTGCATTTGATTTAATACTTAATCTGCGACAGGCATTAACTTGATATACCCCGCCATTTGCAATCTCTTCGCGAATCTTTTCGACATATTCTCGATATTCAAATTCCGAACTACTGCTCTCCCACTTTCCAACCATTGTGATGTCAGCTGCCGCTTGCGGAAAATCTGCTTTCGTAATGGAATTAAATTTAGCCGCTCTGAATTCACCTTCATAAGTTGTGCTAATTGCCCAAAAACCACCATCATTTAGACAGGTCGGATCAAAACTAAGTTCCACCAAATCGGTCGCCAGGAGCCCACCCATCCAGAATTGGGGCGAGGCTGGCTGGGCCGAGGTCATCACGCGCTAACCGTATGACCCCTTTGGCAGTTACGCCTGAATTAGGATAGATTTCGCCCTCTGCCGTTGACTCAAATTTGGGTCGAACCGGCAAATGTTAAAAATGCGGACGTAGCGCAG
>JBIILF010000104.1:0-3826 GCA_044232785.1 Candidatus Planktophila sp.
ATTGCTTGTGTTAGAACCATGTCACACTCTGGATGCTCTTCCAAATATTGCAGAGCTAACCTAACTCCTCTATCGAGAAATACGATTTCATCATCGGCAAATAGTAAGTATTTGGTATTGGCATTTCTAAGTACAGTATTACGGCTTTTAGCTACGCCGCGTTCAGCAGATTTAACTGAATCAAAGGCAAAATTGGTCGGTAGTGGCTCAGTTGAATTGTTGGGGTCCTGAATCGAAAGGAAAACCTTGTGCGGGATACTTAATTTTGGTGGCTCGATATTGTTTACACGTTCGGCAAGAGTTGAAAACCCAACAGTTAATAGCGGATCACTCACTATGAGTCCGTGCTCTCGCAAATCGCATCAAACCAGTTGAAATACTTGAAAGGCTCGAATTCTGCATACGTAAACCAAAGAAGAGAACAACAGTATTAGAAGGGCTTATTTCACCTTGATAACTTAAGTAGATCAAGAGCCCTAAGAGAATAACCATCGCTAGACCTGAGATCAGGACTCCAGTTTCACCTGACTTTACCCGAGTATTGAACTTGTCAGCTGACTTGATCTTCTTCCGTCTCTTTCTAGCATTTGCAAAACCTCGCTGAGTCTTAATCTGTTTAGCAAATATGCGTCCGAGAAATTGTAGAGTTACTAATACCAGCACTAGATTTACTAGACCAAAAACCGGATTGAAGTAAATAAAGAAGAGGATTAGTACACCCATTTGCGTCAGTGTTGCCAAAATATTGGTTAGCTCGATGGCAAGTGACCAACGCCAATTCTCTTGCAGATTGGTAACTTCAGCCTCAGATTCTTTAAATGCTTTCTCAAATACTTTTAAGCGATAGATGCGCTGGAAGAACTGACCGGCTCTGGTAATTCCATAAAACAAGAAGAAAGCAATTACAAAAAGGATTAACTCTCTCTTTGTTAATTCACCCTCGTGCAGAATAATCTGAGTAAAGAATTTGGCCACAAGTAACTCTGAGACCGAGATCGAAGCTGCTAAAAGTGAAAGGCTAATAAGAATTAGCCGGAATTTATTGGTCGGAAATAGCTCGAGAAGACTCTTGCGTAGATTCCACAAGATTACTTTCATAGCTAAATACCCTCATCTGTTGCCTAATTAGAAGGCAAATTTATCGTATGAGACTAGTTATTGCGTAGCTTTGTAGATGTAGTGATAGCCAAAATATGCCCTGCTGTTACAAATAACGCGATAATCAGCGCAATTTGCAGTGATATTGCAAAAGTTCCGAAGATTGCGACATACATTGTGAATTCCACAGAATGGAAGATGCGATGGGCAGGTAAGAAGTTGAATGCTTTTCGAGCTAACCGAAGTATTCCTTTGCGTGGCAAATTAACACCTTTAGCGTCTTCTAATTTAGGTAAGCCAGAAAAAGCACGCGCTACATGTACTGCATCATTAAGTGCTTTATTAATAATGATCAAGATTGCTAAGAGCGCACCTAGGTATGGATAAATACTCGAAGTTATTGGTTGATTTGGCCAATCAGCTAAACGCAAGCCGAAGCAGATTGGAATCAAACTTTCAGCGCCATAGTGGCCAAGTTTGTCTAGAAAAATTCCCATAGGTGACTTGGTGTTGCGCCATCTAGCAACTTCGCCATCACAGCAATCAATCAACATCTGTTTATGGCTAAGGACTAGTGCAAGAGCAATGCCAAACCAACCTTGTATTAATAGAGCAGGCCCAATTGATGCTCCAACTAAAATCATCAGCCAAGTAACACCATTTGCAGTAATTGGCGTGCGTAAAAGAATTCGAGTTACATACGGAGAAATTTTACGCAAGTAAAGATCTGCGATCCAATGTTCGGCATTAGATCTACCGGTCACTGATGGCGGTTGTGATACTTCACGAATTTGCGCAATTGTTGGTCGTGCTGGGCGATTTTCCATTTAATTACCCCGAGACTTGTGTCCGACTATCCATTGGATAGATGAAACAACAAAGAAGAGTGCGCAGAAATACCAAACTAGCGGAACTATCGACCAACCGAGAGTTAAGAATATTCCCAGAAGCATAAGTCGGCCAAGAATAAAGCCGCCCGAAATTGCAAGCCATTTTGGTTTACGTTCACCTTGCAGAGCTCGGTAAAGAGCATCGTAATGACTATAAAGAATTGCGAATAATAATAAGAATGCAGCAGGTCTATTTAAATCAGTAACTGAGACTGCCCAGATAAAGACGGCGCCTTCTATTGCGCGAAGGATCGATGGTTCTAACCAATCAAACCGGTTCGTTGAATTTTCATTCTTAAAGAAATCCAATTGGTCATCGATTAGGTTCTTATTCACGCGCTCTTTAGGCCAGGTACGAGATTTACGCACTCGTGAGCGAAAAATCAAAACCATTGAGATGAGCGCCAAAATAGGCATAATGGTGAAGGTAAACCCAGCACCACCAATAATCGAAGAGGCGCTGATAACTAGCCAACGTTCACCAATTGGGAACTGAATAGCTTTCTTTAACCAGTATTCCAACCTAGATTTCTTAACTTTATCTACTGGGATGTAACCATCAGCTGCTTGATTAAAATCTATCACTGGCAGGTTAGTGCTGCGCACTTTATTTATTCGAGCAAAGTTGTAATCAGATAGGTGCCGGAAAGTTTGGAAGACCATCATGAACATCGCAGGTATCCAGAGATCGCGGCCATTCTTATCAGCGCCGTATGCAAGAGCAAAGAAGACTAAATACTCCTTTATGCGATCGGTGATGGCATCAAGCCAGGCACCTAGACCTGAAAACTTTCGGGTGTAGCGGGCTAATTCGCCATCTGCGCAATCAATGATGATGCTTAATTGCAAAAGAATAGCACCCGCAAAAATAGTCCAGAAAGTTCCCCGGCTAAATTCATATGCAGAGAGCAAGCCAACTGCAAAAGAAATTAAAGTTACTTGGTTTGGAGTCATCTTCAAACGCACTGCCGCCCAAGTAAAAAGCTTCGAAAATTTACGGAGAACAAAGACCGAAAACATTCCATCGTTAGCGCGATTAGCCATCTTTAAACGAAGTCGAGCGATATTTAATCCGTTAATTTCTTCTTGGACTTTTGCTTTTTCAACTTCATCAGAACTTCGAATGTATGGGGCGCCGGTAAGCGAGGCTGGTGTAACCACAATCGCAGCTCGAACGAGTGCAATTAGAACGAGATCAATTGCTTCGCCGTAAGCTTCGCTGTTTTTTACTTTGCCTAAAGTCTCAATTATCGCTTCGCGTTGATTTTGAGAGAGACGCAAGATTCCAACAAAACGGTTGTTCCCACGTTCTATCGTATGAAATTTTGAACTTGCCCCAGCTACGCGATCACCTGTGACTCGGGTGTCACCTTGAAACATTGGGGCTACAAGCGCCGTAGTTGTTCCACGTGGGTAATCAGTTAGTAGCTCCAAATGTGGTTTAGAGACAATTGAGTTTTCATCTACTAATAAGAGGTCGGTATCACTTTGGCTAAAGATTTCAATGATTTCCGAGATCTTTGTGCTCTTATTAACGGCGAGAGATCGAAGATTTACGCTCATAACCTGTAATCTATCGTGCTAAGAGATGAATATGAGGCGATCTCGCTTTACAAGAAGAGGTAAAAATGGCGATTCAAGTTGTAATCCTGGCCGCAGGCATGGGAACTCGTTTAGGCAAGCCTTGGCCTAAGCCATTAACAGAGCTCTCTGATGGTCGTTCGATTATGCAGCAGCAAATGGAGAATGTTCATACCGTATTTGGCGATAAAGCTCGCATCACTGTTGTTGTTGGCTTCAAACTCGAGATGATTATGGAAGCTCACCCAGAGGCATCC
>JBIILF010000105.1:0-3788 GCA_044232785.1 Candidatus Planktophila sp.
GTAAAGCATGGCGCTGAAGTAGTTGTTGATTTCACTACGCCGGATTCAGTGATGGCTAATTTAGATTTCTTAATTGCAAATGACATTAACGCTGTTGTGGGCACGACTGGTTTTGATGATCAAAAGATTGCCAAGCTAGTAGCTGATTTAAAGGCGCATCCTAAAGTTGGTGTTTTGATTGCACCTAACTTTGCTATTGGCGCTGTGCTGATGATGGAGTTTGCGGCCAAAGCTGCGCGTTACTTTGAATCAGCTGAAATTATTGAGTTGCATCATCCAGCAAAAGTTGATGCACCAAGCGGGACTGCAGCTCGCACTGCGCAATTAATGAGTCAGGCGCGCAAAGAAGCTGGGCTCGCGGCAATGCCTGATGCCACCAGCACTGCGCTAGATGGTGCGCGTGGCGCACTGATTGGCGATGTGCCAGTTCACTCAGTTCGTGCTCGTGGCTTAGTTGCACATCAAGAAGTTATTTTGGGTGGGCTAGGTGAAACACTAACTATTCGCCATGATTCACTTGATCGCGCCGGCTTTATGCCAGGTGTTTTACTGGGTGTTCGAAGTGTTGTAAAAACTCCAGGCCTGACACATGGCCTAGATAAATTCATGTAAGGGGATCAGCTATGTCTAAAGATCAGATTGTTATGTATGGCGCTGACTGGTGTGGCGATTGCCGTCGCTCTGAGCGACTATTAAATGAACTCGGCGTTGAATGGACCAAGATCGATGTTGAAGCTGATCTAACGGCTGCCGATAAAGTCATTGAGATCAATGGTGGCGCTAAGTCAATTCCAGTAATTGTTTTCCAAGATGGTACACATTTAACTGAGCCATCAGATATCGCACTTACTGAAAAGTTAAAGTCCCTCTCAATAATTTAGAGTCAAACACTGTAGTTATAAAGCAGCGCTGAACTAAGAGCTGCCGAGAGAACAACGACTGGAAACGGTGCTTTTAAAAGCAGCGCCAGAATCGCCACAGATAAACCAAGTAATCGGTGATCAATCATCAGCTTACTTTTTTCGGTAAAAGTCTGTGCGGCAACAAGTGCGCTTAACAATGCAATTGGGATTAAGGCATTTACTCGCTGGATTCTTGGGTGAGATAACCATTTTTCTGGAACTGAGTGGCCACTATATTTCAAAGCAAATGCAATCGCGCTGGTGCCGATTACGGCAATCCAATATTGGTTCATCTGCGTAACCCCACAGCAATTGCAATAAATGCAGTGGCGATAATCGGTAATCCAGCCGGCAAGATTGGGGTCATTGCGATTGCAAAGACTGCGCAACCAATTGCCAGTGCGCGATCACTATTTGATTTTAGTCGGGGCCAAACTAAGCCAAGAAATGCGGCTGGAACTGCGGAATCTAAACCCCAAGCGCGGATATCACCCATTGCTTGCGCGCCGAGTGCGCCAGCTAATGTAAATAAATTCCAAAATATAAATACCCCAAAACCAGTTAACCAGAAGCCTTGCCGCATTGCCTCAGGGCTGCGAACTTCTTGACCGAGAGCCACACCAGTTGATTCATCGATAGTTATTTGCGCCGCAACAATTCGCTTGAATCCTTTTACTTTCAACCGCGGCGCCATGATCACGCCGTAAAGACCGTTTCGAATACCAAGTAGGGAAGCGGTAGCAATTCCACTTAAGGCAGTACCGCCAGCACCTAAGACGCCAACAACTGCGAATTGAGATGCCCCAGAGAAAGTCAGCAGTGAAAGTAAGCAACTTTGCAGAACTGAAAAGCCATTTGCCACGGCTGCTGCGCCAAAAGCTATGCCATATGCACCAACGGTCAACGAAACGCTGAGCGAATCGCGAAGGGTGGCACTTTCTATTTTGGACACGCGGCTATTCTGCCGTAGAAATCCACAACCGCGCGCAGGAGGCTAGATAGGGTCGCCTCATGAGCACCGAATCAACGCGTACCAGCGAGATCATCTTCCGAAGCGACATGACTGTTGAACTGGTTAAAGCCAGCGCCAGTGATGCGGATGTAATTTGGGCAGCCCGGGTATCTACCGCGGGCGAGCAATCCCTCGAAGAGATTGGTGAAGACCCAGCGCGTTCAGCCGGGTTGATCAATTACTTAGCGCGCGAACGTCATGGTTCACCTTTTGAACATACTTCAATGACCTTCTTTATTTCGGCACCTATTTTTGTATTCCGCGAATTCATGCGCCACCGTATTGCTTCATACAACGAAGAGAGCGGTCGTTATCGCGAACTATCACCAGTTTTCTATATCCCAGACGCTGACCGTAAATTAATTCAAATTGGAAAAGCTGGCGCATACACATTCGTTGATGGCACTAAAGAACAACTTGAAATTACTGAAGCTGCAATGAGAGAGTCATACATCTTGGCATATAAGCAATACCAAGTAATGCTCGATGCTGGAATTGCACGCGAAGTCGCACGCGCAGTTTTACCGGTCGGACTTTATTCATCGATGTATGTAACGATGAATGCCCGCGCTTTGATGAATTTCCTTTCACTGCGCACGGCCCGCGAAGGGTCGCATTTCCCGAGCTACCCTCAACGCGAAATTGAGATGGTGGCCGAGAAAATGGAAGTCGAATTTGCCCGATTAATGCCATTAACCCATGCTGCCTTTGAGAAATCGGGACGAGTTACTCCTTAAAAACGGGTAAGGTTACGCGTATGGCAATTGACGCTCCATTTGGCCGCATGATCACGGCAATGGTGACCCCATTTAATAAAGATGGCTCAGTCGACTGGGATGGTGTTGCCAAGTTAGCGCAACATTTAGTTGATACCGGCCACGATGCAATTGCGGTAAATGGCACAACTGGTGAAGCACCAACTACTAAATCGTCTGAGAAAATCGAGATTATCAAAGTTGTTAAATCAACAGTTGGCTCAAAAATAAAAGTTATCTCTGGTGCCGGCGACAATGAAACTGAATATTCAATCAACCAAGCCAAGCGAACTGCTGAAGCTGGTGCTGATGGGCTGTTGGTGGTAACTCCTTATTACAACAAGCCACCACAAGCTGGTATCGAAGCGCACTTCAGAGCTGTTGCTGATGCAACCAATCTGCCTTTGATGATGTACGACATTCCAGGTCGTACCGGCGTTGAAATTGAATCCGACACAATTGTGCGGTTATTTGAACATAAAAATATTGTGGCGCTTAAAGATGCCAAAGGAAATATCGCAGCAACTTCTTGGGTCATCAAGCGTTGCGGAATTCCAGTTTATTCTGGCGATGACATTCTAAATTTGCCGTTCCTATCAGTTGGCGCAGTTGGATTCGTTTCAGTCTGTGGCCATACCGTTGGTAAAGATCTCAAAGCAATGCTTGATGCTTGGTTTGCTGGCGACCCTGGTCGTGCATTAGAAATTCATCAGAAGTTGTTGCCAGTATTTACTGGCACGTTCCGCACGCAAGGTGCGATCCTCACTAAAGCCGCCCTAAATTTAATGGGACTTCCTGGCGGCATCACTCGACTTCCATTAGTAGATGCAACCGAAGCTCAGATTGCGCAATTGCGCGAAGATCTGCGTGCCGGTGGCGTCGCTGTTTAATACATGAATCATCCACATCCCGAATTAGGAACACCTAGCAAATTAGTTGCTGGGGGATTGCGCATTGTTGCCCTCGGTGGTTTAGCTGAAATTGGTCGCAACATGACCGTCTTTGAAACTAACGGAAAACTATTAATTGTTGACTGCGGCGTGCTTTTTCCCGAAGAGAACCAGCCAGGTATTGATTTAATTTTGCCAGATTTTTCTTACATCCGTGATCGCTTAAATG
>JBIILF010000106.1:0-3780 GCA_044232785.1 Candidatus Planktophila sp.
ACCGCTGCGTTCATTGAGTTCGGCGATCTCGCCTTCGATCCAGATTGGCCCTAATCGATCGAGATATTCCTTGATCGCTTCAGTAACCGCCCTAACTGGCGCGGGGGACTCACTTGAAGTTTCGAGCATGGAACGATCCTAATAGACTGGGCGACATGAGTAAGCGAATCCTCTTAGCTGCGCCACGCGGTTATTGCGCCGGTGTTGACCGAGCCGTAATCACCGTTGAAAAAGCACTCGAGCTTTACGGTGCTCCGGTTTATGTGCGCAAGCAGATCGTTCACAACAAGCATGTGGTTGCAACTCTTGAAGCACGCGGCGCCATCTTCGTTGATCAAACTGATGAAGTGCCCGAAGGCAAGATCGTAGTTTTCTCAGCTCACGGTGTTTCACCTGCAGTTCACGCAGAAGCAGCTGATCGCAATCTAAAAACTATCGATGCTACTTGCCCACTTGTTACCAAAGTTCACCACGAAGCACGACGTTTCGCCGCTGAAGAGTTAGAGATTTTATTTATCGGCCACGAAGGTCACGAAGAAGTCGAAGGCACTATGGGTGAAGCAGTCGGCAAAGTTAAATTAGTCGATGGCCTTGATTCCGCCCGCACCATAGAACCAACTCCAGGTAAGAAACTAGCTTGGCTTTCGCAAACAACTCTTAGCGTTGATGAAGCACTGCAATCAGTCGCAATTCTGAAAGAACGTTTCCCTGATATTCAAGATCCACCATCAGATGACATTTGTTATGCAACAACCAATCGCCAAGACGCAATCAAAGTTATTGCCCCAAAAGCAGATTTAGTAATTGTTGTTGGTTCAACTAATTCATCTAACTCAGTTCGTTTAGTTGAAGTTGCCAAAGAATATGGCACACCACAGGCTTACTTAATCGACTATGCCGCAGAGGCCAAAGAAGAATGGCTAACCGGCGTTGAAACTATTGGCGTGACAAGCGGTGCATCGGTACCTGAGATTTTGGTCGATGACTTATTGAAGTGGCTAGCAGAGCGCGGTTTCGGCGATGTTGAAACAGTTACCGCAGCCCAAGAATCATTGCTTTTCGCGCTGCCGCCAGAGCTTCGCAAGGATATTAAGGCAACTGCGCAAGCCTAAAAGTTATTCAGCGCGCTGGCGCTTTTGTGCTTTAGCGCGACGATCAAAGTAGAAATACCAAGCGTAGGCCGCAGAGATAATTAGAAATGGTGCTTGGCTAGCAAGGGATGCCAAGAAGTCGATCCCGAAGCGAGTAATTGATAAACCACTTCGCGTAAGTAACTCAATGAAAGCTAATGATGCAAAAGCAAGCGGCGGATTAACTGCTGCGACATAACTAGTGCCATTGCGACCATATTGCACGCCACCAAAAGTGACCAACATGATTACTAAACCGGTAACTATGCCAAAGCCATTACGCAAAAGAAGTTCTAGGTAAGAGAAGATTCCGATGAAGAAGAATTGCAGAACGATGATGCCCTCTTTTTTCAGACCAGGGCCTGTGATTGCAAGTTTACGTACAGTTGCAGTGCTCATTGTTTTTCATCCTCTTCAGCGTCAATGTAATCGATCTCTAGAGCAGCAGATTTAATTGCACGAACTTCATCATCGACGTCATTTAATGGCGCTAGTTTATTGGCACCAGTGCTAACTCCGAGGTTCACCATGCTGCGAGCCGGACGTAATAGTGATGTTTCAGCAGTTTGAATAACATCATTAAAGCCACGTTCGACTGATTTGATGCGATCTCCCAAGGTGGCAAGCTTTGAATGAAGCGCACCAACTCGCTTTAGTAGCTCGCTGGCATGGCCTTGAATTGCAACAGCATTATCGGCTAAATCTTGGCGTCCGAAGGCGTAGGCAACAGTGCGAAGTAGCGCCAACATATTGGTAGGCGTCGCGATAGTTACATTCTTAGCGAAAGCTTTTTCCAGCAACATTGGATCAACGCGAAGAGATTCCGACAAGATTGATTCAAATGGTGCGAAAAGCACTACAAAATCAGGGGAGAAGGTGACACCTTGGTAGTCACGCTTTGCCAGGGCTTCGACATGCTTCAGTAAATCTTTAGCATGCTGTTGCATCAGTGAATCGCGAGTTTCTTCGTCATCAGCATCGACTGCTTCAAGGAAGCGAGTAAATGGAAACTTGGAGTCGATGAATATGCGAGAGCCACCGGGAATTGAGATTTGAATATCAGGGCGAGAGATTTCATCGTTGCCACGATCAGAATCTTGTTTCGAGAAGTGAATGCCTTCGATTAAGCCAGCATTCTCAATGAGCATCTCGAGTTGAACTTCGCCGAAGCGACCACGAGTTTGTGAACTAGATAGTGCGCCAGCTAATTTTGTAGCTTGCTCAAGCAGATTTTGATTGCCAACCTGCATTGAATCGATCTGAGTTTTGATTGCAGATTCGGCAGCGGCACGTTTTGTTTCGGCATCGGCAGTTTGGGTTGATAGCGAACTCATGCGAGTCTTGACATCATCGAGAGCCTGATTAAGCGCCGCACTTGTGGTGTTCTGCGAATTCATAGTTGCGATTTGCGCAGTTAAATTTTCGACCAGCGCCTTGGCCCCTGCGAGTTCGGCGGCAGTGGCAGCCGAAGCCGAACCATCTTGTGCGAGAGCTGCCTTATTTTTGAGGCTGGCGATGAAGAGACCAAGGGCTAAACCGATGGCTAGACCTGTTAGAAGAACCACTACTGATGCTGACATAGCCGTATCGTGGCAGGAAGCACTGACATACTCGCGTAGGCTCTACTCCTTGTGAGCCTCTCAATTGGAATCGTCGGTCTGCCAAATGTCGGAAAGTCGACCCTATTTAACGCCCTCACCAAAAACAACGTTTTAGCCGCCAATTACCCCTTCGCCACGATTGAGCCAAATGTCGGCGTAGTCGGAGTTCCTGATGAGCGCTTAGCCAAACTGGCTGCCATCTTTGGTTCCGAAAAGCTGTTGCCAGCTGTGGTTTCTTTCGTAGATATCGCCGGCATTGTTAAAGGCGCATCTGAAGGTGCGGGCCTGGGCAATAAGTTCCTAACCAATATTCGCGATACCGATGCGATCTGCCAAGTCATTCGTGTTTTTACCGATGGCGATGTGGTGCACGTCGATGGTCGTGTTGATCCAGCCAGCGATATGGAAACGATCAACACCGAATTAGCGTTAGCAGATTTACAAACTCTAGAAAAAGCTTTGCCCCGTCTGGAAAAAGAAGTTCGCTTATCTAAAGATAAGCAGACAGTTCTCGATGCTGCGATTGCGGCCAATGAATGGTTGCAGTCAGGTAAGCCACTTTCGCAGAGCAAAATTGATTTAACTGAAATTTCTGAACTTCACCTATTAACTGCCAAACCTTTCTTATATGTTTTCAACGTTGATGCAGCTGAATTAAATGATGCTGACTTGCGAAAGAAGTTACAAGATCTAGTAACACCTGCCGAAGCAATTTTCCTTGATGCAAAAACCGAAGCCGAGCTTGCTGAACTAAGTGATGAAGATGCACTCGAATTATTGCAATCAATTGGTTTAGAAGAACCGGGCCTGGCGACTTTGGCTCACGTTGGTTTCACAACGTTAGGTTTACAAACATATTTAACTGCCGGCCCTAAAGAAGCTCGCGCATGGACAATTCACAAAGGTGATACCGCGCCAATGGCTGCAGGTGTTATTCATACTGATTTCCAAAAAGGATTTATTAAGGCCGAAATCGTTGGGTTTGACGATCTCATGGCAGCAGGTTCCATGGCTGAAGCGAAAGCTAAAGGCAAAGTACGCATGGAAGG
>JBIILF010000107.1:0-3769 GCA_044232785.1 Candidatus Planktophila sp.
CGCAGCCAATGGTGCGCTAAAGGGTTACCTGACATATACCGAAGATCCAATTGTTTCTTCAGATATCGTCACTGATCCTTCATCATGTATTTTCGATTCAGGCCTAACTAAGGTAATTGGCAACCAAGTTAAAGTTGTTGGTTGGTATGACAACGAGTGGGGTTACTCAAACCGTCTAGTAGATCTAATCTCGTACGTAGGTAAGACTCTCTAAAACCTATGGCGCATCTCGAAGAGCTAGAAGTCAAAGGAAAGCGCGTATTCCTACGCTGTGATCTCAATGTCCCATTGAAAGATGGCGTCATTAAAGATGATGGTCGTATCCGGGCATCGCTTCCGACGATTCAATATTTGTTAGATCAAGGCGCATCGCTAGTTATAGCGGCGCACCTTGGTCGACCAAAAGGCGAAGCAAAACCTGAACTCTCGTTAGCACCTGTTGCTGCGCGGTTAGGTGAATTGCTCGGGATGCCAATTAAATTTGCAACTGATGTAACTGGTCCGGAAGTTACGGAAGCAGCAAGCACACTTATTCCAGGTGAAATTTTGCTATTGGAAAACATTAGATTCAGTGCAGCAGAGACCAGCAAAGAAGAGTCCGAGCGCGCTGCACTAGCAATCGAACTCGCAAAATTGGCTGATGCCTATGTCGGCGATGGCTTCGGAGCCGTTCACCGCAAGCACGCATCGGTATATGACTTGCCTAAGTTGTTGCCAAATGCCGCAGGTTATTTAGTTAGCGCTGAAGTTGAAGTGTTGAAGAAGTTAACCCAGAACCCAGATCGTCCATACGGTGTGGTTCTTGGCGGCGCCAAAGTTTCTGACAAGATTGGCGTAATTGCTAATTTGCTCGAAAAAGTAAATGTCATCGCAATTGGTGGCGGCATGCTCTTCACATTCTTGGCTGCGCAAGGAAAAGAGATCGGATCTTCACTAGTTGAGGTTGATTTAATTCCAACCGTTAAAGAGTTACTTGAGCGAGCAAAAGCTAATGGCGTTGAACTATTACTGCCAACCGATATTTTGGTAGCTCCTGCATTTGCTGCCGATTCTCCTGCAACTTTAGTAAGTGCAGATGCAATCCCAGCTGATCAAATGGGACTCGATATCGGACCTGAAACAGCAGCTGCTTTTGCTAAAGCAATCACTGGTTGCAAAACAGTTTTCTGGAATGGTCCAATGGGCGTATTTGAATTCGCGGCATTCTCTGGCGGAACTAAAGAAGTTGCCAGCGCACTTACAAAGGTAGCTGGCCTCTGCGTTGTTGGCGGGGGAGACTCCGCTGCAGCTGTTCGCGCGCTAGGTTTTGCCGATAGCGACTTTGGATATATCTCAACTGGCGGTGGCGCTTCACTTGAGTATCTAGAAGGCAAAGAACTTCCCGGCCTTGTTGCGCTTGGTTTATAAAGAGTATTTAGTCGTTGAAGTAATTTAGCTCAAGCAATCTAAATCGAAAGAGGATAAAAATGCGTAAGCCATTAATGGCCGGTAACTGGAAAATGAACCTCAATCACCTTGAGGCAATTGCAGTTGCTCAGAAGTTGGTCTACAGCCTCGACGATAAAGATTATGACGCAGTAGATGTTGCGATCATTCCGCCGTTTACTGATATTCGTTCAATTCAAACTTTAATCGATGGCGATCGCCTGCGCCTGCTTTACGGTGCGCAAGATCTTTCTCCTGAAACAAGTGGCGCATTTACTGGCGATATCAGCGGTTCAATGTTGGCAAAGCTTGGTTGCACATTTGTAGTCATCGGTCACTCTGAGCGCCGTGCTATTCACAAAGAGAGCGATGCAATCGTTAACAAAAAGATCAAGGCAGCTCTTGCTAATGAACTAACCCCAATCTTCTGCTGCGGTGAAGAGCTAGCTATCCGTGAAGCCGGAACTCATGTCGAACATGTTCTTGCTCAAGTTCGAGCCGGACTCGCAGGTTTCACAAAACCAGAGCTAAAAAAGATTGTGATTGCCTACGAACCTGTTTGGGCAATCGGCACCGGCAAGACTGCAACACCCGAAGATGCACAAGAAGTTTGTGCAGCGATTCGCGCCGAGGTTGCCAAAATTGGTTCACCTGAGATTGCAGATAACATGCGAATTCTTTATGGCGGCTCAGTTAAGTCAGCCAATATCGCTGAGATTATGAAAAAGGAAGATGTAGATGGTGCGCTAATTGGCGGCGCCAGCCTAGATCCGGAAGAACTGGCAAAGATCGCCCGCTATCACCGCGGCGAGTGAGCCCAAAGCTGGCCTAAATTGCTCTCTGACCCCGTTGGTGAAGTAGAATAAGCCCCTTACCTGATTTCGAAGTTGGAGAAATATTCGTGAAGCTAGCACTCTCAATCATCCTCGTCATTACTAGCGTTTTGATGATTCTCTTGGTTCTTTTGCACAAGGGTAAAGGCAGCGGACTTTCCGATCTTTTCGGCGGCGGCGTTTCATCTAACTTCGGTGGCTCTTCAGTAGTTGAGAAGAACCTTGATCGCATCACGATTGTGGTTGGCGGACTCTGGTTCTCTGGCGTAGTAGCGCTAAGTCTTGTTCTAAAAACTGCTTAATTTAATTTTCCAATTTCTTAAAAGGAGTACAAATGGGTAGTGCAATTCGCGGAAGTCGTGTCGGTGCCGGCCCAATGGGCGAGGCCGAGCGCGGTGAATCAATTGAGCGCTTCCATGTTTCATATTGGTGTGGCAAAGGGCACGAAGTAAAGCCATCTTTTGCTAAAGGCGAAGGCGTCGAGATTCCAGCTGAATGGGATTGCCCAAAGTGCGGACTACCTGCCGGATTAGATAAGAACAATCCACCATCTGCTGTAAAGAATGAGCCATACAAGACTCACTTGGCCTACGTCAAAGAACGTCGCAGCGAAGCTGAGGGCGAAAAGATTCTGGCAGATGCTCTGCGTAAATTACACGGAGATGATGACGAATAATTAAAGCGCTTCGGCAGCTTTTAGCAGTTGAGCAATACCCGCACTTCGATCACTTAAATGTAATCGCAGCAGCGGGTATTTTCTTTTAGCGAGTGCTCGTAAATCACCAAGTGCTTGAGCCATAATCAAAGTTTTAAATCCGTAGCTCTGACCAGGAATTAGCACATCGCCATTGGTGACGCCGGTGATTTGCAAGAAGGCACCATTTTGTTGGCCACCTTTATGGAACTGACCTGTTGAATGCAGGAATCTTGGGCCCCAACCGAAAGTGACAGGGCGATTAGATTTACGGGCAATAATTTCGCGCAATTTTGCTAAGTCGCGATCTCCGCTGCGATCTAGATACGCCATGACCGCTACGTATCCATTAGCTGGAATTGTTTCGATAAAGGTGCGAAGCGCTTCGGTTAAGTTGGCACCTGCGCCAAATATTTCTATTGCGCCATCAACTGCATCAGCTGTGAACTCTGGCATTACGCCATTCCACTCACTCAAGAGCGCGCTTGTTGCTTCTTTCGCTTCAGTTACATTCGGCTGATTAAATGGATCAATTCCAAGTGCAGCACCAACAAGAGCGGTAACCCATTCCCATAAGAAGAATTGCTCACCTAAATCGCCGGCAATGACTAGATCTGCTGTTCCGGCAAAAGCGATGCTAAATGCTTCGCCAGCAGCAGCAGCAGAAGGGCTCTCAATCACAATTGGCAGACGACCGACCTCATTTTTGCCCGTTGATTCAGCCACTAATTGTTCGATCCAATCAGATAAGCCAGGTGCTGCATCAGAATCACAGTAAGTTAAATATTGGTTAGCGTTACTAATCAGATACGCGATA
>JBIILF010000108.1:0-3729 GCA_044232785.1 Candidatus Planktophila sp.
CTGCTCCGCAAGGTTTCGAAGGTGAAGGTTTTCCAGTCCGCCGCGCATTTGCTGGCGTAGATATCGCTTTGCTTGATCCATTCATTCACTTGGATCAAATGGGTGAAGTTGAATATGCACCGGGTGAACCAAAGGGGACTCCATGGCACCCACACCGTGGTTTCGAAACTGTTACCTACATTATTGATGGCATCTTTGATCACTTCGATAACAACGGTGGTGGCGGAACAATTACCGATGGCGATACGCAATGGATGACAGCGGGTGCTGGAATTTTGCATATTGAAACTCCACCGGAATCTTTAGTAATGAGTGGCGGGTTGTTCCATGGTTTCCAACTTTGGGTAAATTTACCTGCGGCTAAAAAATGGTCACCACCTGCTTATCAAGATTTACGTGCCAGTGAAGTTGCGTTGTTATCGAGTGAAGATGGCGGCGCTCTAATTCGCGTTATTGCTGGCGAACTTGCCGGACATCAAGGACCTGGTTCAACACAAACTCCAATCACTTTAATTCATGCAACTTTGCAACCAGGTGCGGAAATTCGTTTGCCTTGGCGCCAGGATTACAACGCACTTGTTTACACACTTGCTGGTCACGGTTTTGTGGGCGAAGAATCGCGCCCGGTACAGATGGGTCAACTAACAGTTTTCGGTGATGGCGACACCATCGTTGTGCGTGCTGCGAATGTGCAGGAATCTCGTTCGCCTGAAATGGAACTATTTATTCTCGGTGGCCAACCAATTAAGGAACCAGTTGCGTGGATGGGGCCATTCGTCATGAATACCAAGCGCGAAGTGCTGCAAGCTTTTGAGGACTTCCAAAAGGGCGTTCTAGGCTCGATTCCAGTGATTGAAAAAGGTCATCGCCCGAATGCGACGTTAAATCGTGGTGGCGAAGGTTCGAAGCTCGGTGGCTCAGGTACGCCAAATTCAACTGGTGCAGCTGCTGACGGCGCAGAGGTGCTCGATGTACACGGCGCGCCAACGACTCTGCAAGAAGGTTAGTCGCTTATTTAGCGCGCCCAGATTCACTAAACGCATTGCAAGAGGGCTAATTCAACTTCGCTTTTTTCCTGAGTTCCATTTAACTTATTTTGGTAACTTGATAGCCTCTGCACATGACTCTCTCGTTGCAATGCATAACTGTTGATACCCATAATCCAAAAGCGCAGGCTGAATTTTGGGCCGAAGCACTTGGTTGGTCAATTGGCGAAGATGGCGATGAAATCGGTTATTGGATTGAACGCGAGCTAAATGATCCAAACAAGACAGGTTTTCCAGATATTTTATTTCTGAAAGCGCCAGATGAGAAAATAATTAAGAATCGTCTGCACTTAGATCTGCGCCCAGATAATCAAGAAGCTGAAGTAGCGCGACTTGAGAAATTAGGTGCTAAGAGAATTGAAATTGGACAGAGCGATTATTCAGAGACTACTTGGGTTGTGATGGCTGACCTCGAAGGAAATGAGTTCTGCGTGCTATCTGCGCGAAGTGAGTAGAGTTTTGGGAATGGTGGGATCTGTTCTTGAAGGCTGAAGTTTTGGGAATGGTGGGATCTGCTCTTGAAGGCTGAAGTTTTGGGAATGGTGGGATCTGTTCTTGAAGGCTGAAGTTTTGGGAATGGTGGGATCTGTTCTTGAAGGCTGAAGTTTTGGGAATGGTGGGATCTGCTCATTTGAGCTAGGCAATTAATGGCTGTGCACAACTAATTTATTTTGTCGGTGGACTAATTCAAGATCCACTCATGAGCACAAACACCGCCCGGGTTACCGAGATATCGCTTGCTCATTCCCATTCAGAATTTGATTCCGAGACTGGCGAGATTCTTGATTCAACTGATCGCTTTCAAGAGACACTCGATTCTCGGGCTACCGAACTATTGAATTCAGTCCCCGGAATCGAGACTTTGACTGCACTCGTAGCAATAGATCCCGAAGATTTAAGTCGCGGCGCCCGGGTTGATTATTTAAGCGCCGTTGAGCGACAAACTGGCTGGCTGCAGGCTTTGATTCAACGAGCAATTGTTGCCGTTGCGGGCACCGAACCAAGTCAAGCCGATGGAATTTATGAAGGCGTCGATGATGCCGAACGCGAAGATATCTCAGCTGCACTACGCATGTCGGGCAATTCGGCTCAATACAAGATCGATATTGCTCGCTCATTAATTAACACTTTGCCCAATACTTGTTCAGCGCTGGCAACGGGTGAAATATCACCTGCTCATGCAAATGTAATTGCGCGCGAGACAGCGGCAGCGATTCGTGAGGGATTACCCGCCGAAGCTATCGAACGCATCGAGGAGAGTGCGATTGCGCATGCCGAGTTTCATACTCCGGCTCAAGTTGGCAACAAAGTGCGCACGATGCTGGCACAAGTTGCACCAAAGGAGTTTGAGGAAATTGTGGTTAGGGCACGCGAGACTCGAAAAGTTTCGATGTATCGCGAATCCGACGGAATGGCGACAGTAGTTGCAATCTTGCCCGCCGAAGATGCGCAGACAGTAATGTCAGCAATCGAAAACTTTGTAATTCGCGCAAACCGTCGCGACGAAGAAGCCCGTAACCATTCAGCAAAAGCCGAGATAATTCGTGCTGCTTTCTATGGTCGCGCTCCGAGAACATACGATTCCGCCAAAAGAACAAGCGGTGCTGGTGTTAGCGGTGAGCAAATCAAAATGACGCCTGAAGAAGAAGCTGCGTTTGCACATGAGTATGTGCCAGATTTACGAACAATGGATATGAAACGTGCCGATGCATTAAGTGAAATCGCTGGAATTGCAGTTTCGCTCTCTGAAGATGAGGCAAAATCGCATCGAAGATCTGTTTCGGTGAATGTAACCATTGATTTACCTACGCTTCTGGGGCTTAATGAAAATCCAGGACAACTTGCTGGTTACGGAGTGTTACCGGCTCAGATAATGCGCGCCCTTGCCGGCGAAGGAAAATGGCGAAGGTTTATTACCGATCCAAATACCGGCACTCTTCTTGATTATGGGCGAGATAGCTACCAACCACCACAAGATTTAGTTGATTACTTAATAGCGCGCGATCGCACTTGCAGATTCCCCGGGTGTAGACAATCTGCAGCACGCGCCGATATTGATCACGCAGAAGCTTGGGAAGATGGCGGAGAAACATCGGCTGCAAACCTTGGTGCACTTTGCCGTCGTCATCACCGTATGAAAACGCACGGCGGCTGGAAACTAACGAGCAATGAAGATGGATCATGTAATTGGGAATCCCCCGATGGCCATCGATATTTCGTGCCAGCTCGGCCAATCATGGATGCGGTTTAGTAAATACCTGCTCGGAAATCATGGATCCGGTTTAGCCACTGCCAATTACAAATCGAAAATTAGTGTGCAAGATCTAATAAAACCCCGCTACCGTAAGCACATGATCTGGTGGCCAAGTGAAGTTCCGACTATTCAGTATGGACAATTTACATTGCGCCCATTTTCCGAAGATGACATCGATCCGATTTATCAGTCCTGCCAAGATCCGCTGATTCCACAATTCACAACAGTGCCTTCGCCGTACACCATTGAATTAGCAGAAGCATTCGTGCGCACAAGAGCGCCGCAACTCTTTGAAGAGCGCAAGGCAATTCAATGGATATTGACTGTTTCTAAAGATGTAGGTCTGGCGGACTTTAAAATCAATGGCGAAACATTTCTAGGGCCATTTTCGATTCATGCAATCGAAGAACATAACCACATAGGCGAAAT
>JBIILF010000109.1:0-3713 GCA_044232785.1 Candidatus Planktophila sp.
AGGTTTAGTCAAATAATCATCTGCCCCAAGGCGCAGCCCTTGATTAATATCGGTTTTATCAGCCCTGGCACTAAGCATTAAAACAGGGGTATTGGCACCTTCATTTCGCAGCTTTTCCAGCAAAGCCAGGCCATCGAGTTTTGGCATATTTATATCGAGAATCAGTAGATCGTATTTTTCGCGACGAAGCAGCGAAAGGGCCTCTAGTCCATCATTGGCCTGAGTAGCCGAAAACTCAGAGATGCTTAAGGCGTCGCAGATAAGTTCACGGACACCAGGCTCGTCATCGATTACTAAAATTTTTGGCCGTACAACCATGCGGGTAAGGCTAGTTTGATTTCGGTTCAAAAGGTAGGGATTCTGGCCACGTAACCCTTTTCGAAAGCGAAATCACTGATATTCACATGGTTTTCACAAAGTTTTACCCCATCCTTAAGTCATCTCAGGGATGGGTTCTCGAAAGGGCGAAGATGAAGAAGCGTATTGCAGTGAGTTTAATGATCTGCGCTGCGCTCTTCACTTCCTCTACTTCGGCTATCGCAGATGCGCAAAGTGATTATCAGTTAGCAATTCAACAATATAAAATTGATATTGAAAATTGGAATGCTACGAATATGGCAGACCGAGATACCTTCCGCGTTTCCATGCGAGCTTGGGAAGATGCAAAGATAGACGCTGAACGAGCCAGAAAAGTAATCGCAGATAACTTTAAGAATGAAGCAGAAGCAATCAAGGCACGTACTTCGGTCGCACGTTTATCAGCTGCAAATGCAAAAGAAAAGAAAGCAATTGACGTCGCGAGCAAGATTGAAATGCAAAATGCCATCGCTTCGCGTAACGCCGCACTTGCAGCAGTTGTTAAAGCCGGCCCACAACCAAGAAAACCAGTTCCGGCGCCTTATCCAACTCCTCCTGTTAAACCTGCTAAGGCGCCAAAGAATCCGCCTAAACAAAAATCACCAAAGTCTTAGTAAATAATTTTTAGTTCAAAGATTCTTTCTGAGCGCTGACTCTCATTGTATTAATTTCACACACTTAACTGAACTCCTGTGACATAGGGATCACTCTAGAAAGTGTTACCCCTCAGTTTTTAATCAAACTTGATTTTTATGCCTGCCAAGATTCTCTTGTAAGTAAGTAGTTATTTACGGAGAGAATGAGGCAGAAAAATGCAATCTAAGAGTATTTCTACATTAAAAAAGTTAGCTTTGATTATCGCCACTTTATCCCTAGTACTTGGTGGAGTCACAACTGCTAACGCTGCCAATAAGACAATTACTTGCTACAAAGGCAAAATTGTAAAGAAGGTAACCGCAAAGTCTCCAAAATGTCCAAAAGGTTACACAACGAAAAAACCAGTTGTAGCCCCGAAAGCAACGGCGACTCCTAAACCAACAGTTACTGCAACCCCTAAAGCATCTGAAACTGCTTCAACACCAGCTGCCGCTGCAACTAAGTTCTCATTTAACGGAACTTATAAAGGCAAGATATCTATCGTCTGGAGCGACACCGATGTACGCGCTACTTCAGTTAATGGAGATGGCACAGGTTCGATCTTCGGAATGGACTCGCTCACTGGAAGCGGCGAATCAGCACCTTCAACTCAATGCGCTGGTCTCGATGGCGCAGGAGTTATTAGTGGTGGCGGAAGCAGTATCAAAGTTTCCTTTGATACTTCGGCCAAAGTTTGTGCTGAAGAAGGTGCAGCACCTACAACAATAAACATCACTGGTTTTGCAGTTGTAAATAGTGGAACTGGAAAATTTGCTGGTGCATCAGGCAAGTTAAAAGCCGTGGGTTACTTCAACATCAAATCAGCAGATGCTGGTGCAAGCGAGACAAGTGTTTTGACGCTAACTCTAACTGGCGAAATCACCACTAAATAATTTCAAATGTTCCACCTATCTAAAGGAGTACGTGAATGAAAAAGATCATCTCAAGCCTGGCGGTATGTTCGTTAGTACTAGTAGCAGGAGTTAATGCGGGAGCATCAGCAAGTGCTGCAGAGTTGCCAACCTTGGTAATAACTGGCGGAAATGCAACGTTTGGGCTCGACCCAGCAATCATTGTGGCGACTGCAAACGCACCAGGCAAAGTTAAGTTTTCAGCAGCTGGTGTTGTCATTACGGGTTGCGATGCAATCGCGACAACGACCGTTACTCCGTTTGTAGCGAAGTGCTCATGGGTACCAGCAGCTGGCGGTGCAACTGTATTGACTGGTTCCTTCACCCCAACTGATTCGGCCGCATACACCACAGTTGATTCTGCTCCATTTACGGTCAAAGTTGGCGTTCCCGTGCAAGGCGTCATCTCTCCGATCCATATGTATGTAGATACAGTTTTGGGCAGCGGTACTTCAGGTGCTTTAGCGCCACGTTTCGGAGTTAGTTGCGCAATCACTTCTGAGTTCATTGTCGGTCAAACTATTGTGTTTCGAGTTTATGGAAACAACTCTGATCTTGGTGGCGCTGTGCTTGACCCAACTAACGTAGCTAAGGCTTATATCGAAGTTGCTGGTGTCACAAACCCAATCACGATGAATTATGGAAACCACAGCGGTGCATCATTCTGGACTGGAGTATTAAAAACTGGTGCAACTCCTCTATATAACACACTCGGATTAATCAGCTACAAAGTAACCATCATCGGTAAGCCTCAGACCAGTGTAAAAGTTTTAGCTACCAAATTAGTTTACAAAGTTGTTGACGGCAAAAAAGTTAAAGAAGCCGGTAAGTATGTAATGGAGCGAATTAGCTATTACAAAACAGTAAAGCTTCCAACCCCAATGGCTGGACCAATCGGTACCTGGAAATCTAATTTCATGCCAGCTTCACAGTTAACTCTTTTCGCAGCTCCAACAGTTTAAAGAAGAACAAGTTCTGCGGAACTTGGTTTCCTTTGTAGCAGCCTCCGTGGCATAGGAAACCAAGTTCCAAAGATAAGCGCTCGATACGGAGAAAGTAGTAGAAGATGAATAAGAAAGTTTTTTCGATAGCTATAGTGGCAATTTTGCCAATCGCAATGATGTCAGCTGCTAATGGCGCTGATACGAATCCAGTAGTTCCAATCAATTTAGTCGCACCAGCCGGTATTCCTGATGTGGCACCTCTTCCATTTACTGCGGAAAAATCTATGGCATTTACTACACCTGAAGTAATGAGCAATTTGGCAGTCGCTCCACAACAAGGTGTTGTTGGTCAAGCTCTATCTATCGCAGGTAGTGGATTAGCTCCAAACACCGATTACACACTTACTTGGGGAACTTCTGAAGGTACTTGGGTAACCGATATTCAACCAAATAGCATCAATTATTTGGGCGTTAAATACTCAAAATTTAATGTAAATATGGGTGTTATCAAAAGTGATGCAAACGGTGCATTTACTTTCCCCGGTAAAGTTCCAAGTGACTTCGGCGGCATTCACGATATCTATCTAGTTAAAGATGGTGTTGCAGTTGCTCACGGTGGCTTCCAGATGACTCGAACAGTGTCTATCTCGCCAAAGAGTGGGCCAATTGGTACTCCAGTAACGATTACCTACACGGGAATGGGTGCCAGTCTTTATACCGCAGGCGCTGCTGTCCATTGGGATAACGGATATGCCGGTGAAATGCAGGCGCTCTGGACTCGTGGAACTGCCAAAGTTGTAGTTCGCGCATCTGGTGAAATTGGCGATCACTTTGTTGTTGTAAAGGATGCAATCACCTTTCAATA
>JBIILF010000110.1:0-3645 GCA_044232785.1 Candidatus Planktophila sp.
AACGACACCATTGTTTGGCCGAAGATGGCCGGACAAATCGATCACGAAGCAGAGCTAGCAATTGTGATCGGCCGCATTTGTAAAGATGTGCCGAAAGAGCGCGTGAATGATGTGATCTTTGGTTACACAATTGCTAACGATGTAACCGCTCGCGATCTACAGAAAAAAGATGGCCAATGGACTCGCGCTAAAAGCTTCGATACTTTCTGCCCACTTGGCCCCTGGATTGATACTGACTTTATTCCAGGAACACAACGAATAACCGCAACCCTTGATGGCGAAGTTAAGCAAGATGGAAAGATAAGTCAGATGATCTTTGATGTTCCTACAATTGTAGAATTCGTTTCGCAAGTACTGACTTTGCTTCCGGGCGATGTAATTATTACCGGAACTCCAGCTGGTATTGGTCCAATGCCAGAAAAATCAACTATTACTGTCGCAATTGATGGTCTAGGTGAATTAACAAATAAGGTGAGTGCTCGTGGGTAAAGAAGTTCGCGTTCGTTTTGCACCATCACCAACTGGTGATCTGCATGTCGGTAATATTCGCACCGCGCTTTTTGATTGGGCTTACGCTCGTCACACTGGCGGCGCTTTCATTTTCCGAATTGAAGATACTGATACCACTCGTGTAACCGATGAATATATTCAAGCAGCCATTGATACTTTGAAGTGGCTTGGACTTGATTGGGATGAGGGCCCAGAAGTTGGTGGCCCAAATGGTCCGTACTTGCAATCGCAACGTTTAGATATTT
Organism: Candidatus Planktophila sp.; assembly: GCA_044232785.1. Lineage (GTDB taxonomy): Bacteria > Actinomycetota > Actinomycetes > Nanopelagicales > Nanopelagicaceae > Planktophila. Next base: position 756 of record JBIILF010000110.1, read on the forward strand.
ATGCCGAGTGGGCACAGAAGTTTCTAGATCAGAAAGATGCGTATCACTGCTATTGCAAACCCGACGAACTTGAAGCTCGTCGCGAAGCACAGCGTGCTGCCAACGTGGCACCAGGTTATGACGGTCAATGTCGCGACCTAACAGAGGCTCAAATCGCTGATTACAAAGCAGAAGGTCGCGAAGCAGTTGTGCGCATGCGTATGCCAGATGGCAGCACGACTTTCACCGATGAGATTCGCGGCGATGTAACTTTTGATCATAAATTTGTCCCTGATTTTGTGCTGGTTCGTGGCGATGGATCACCGCTTTATACCTTGGCAGTTGCAGTCGATGACATCATGATGAAAGTTACTCATGTGTTGCGCGGCGAAGATTTACTTTCCTCAACGCCGCGACAGATTCGGGTCTATCAAGCGATGGGCGTTAGACAAGAGGATTACCCAACTTTTGCACACTTGCCATTTGTGATGGGTCAAGACAATGTCAAACTTTCTAAGCGCAATGGCGAAGTATCAATTGCTTGGTATCGCGAACGTGGTTTCTTGCCTGAAGCGATCTGTAATTACTTAGCCCTACTTGGTTGGTCACCCGGAGATGATCGCGAAAATGTAACTATGAAAGAGTTAACCGAACTCTTCACAGTTGATAAAGTTCATTCATCACCAGCTCGATTTGATATGAAGAAACTCGAAGCTATTAATGGCGACAAAATTCGAGCACTTACTCTTGATGAGTTCTTTAATTGGTCACTGCCGTTTCTTACTAAAGCTGGCGTAATTTCTGGATCCGATGCTGAGATAGCTGTCGTTAAAGCGGCGCTACCAATTATCCAAGAGCGCATCGTTACCTTGGCCGAAGTTCCGGCAATGCTCAATTTCTTATTTGTTAAAGACTTTACTGTTGCCGAAGATTGCATCAGCAAAGTTAATGATGAAGCAGCTAAAGCAGTACTCGCTCGTAGCGAAAGTGAATTAGCAAAGCTTTCAACCTGGACTCATGATTCGATCGAGGCAGCACTTCGCTCATCACTGATTGAAGAGATGGGGCTCAAGCCGCGCATTGCATTCGGCGCAGTGCGTATCGCAACCACCGGCAGCAATATTTCGCCACCACTATTTGAATCCATGGAACTCCTTGGCAAAGAAGTTAGTTTGCAGCGCATTAAATTTGCACTAGCCCTCTAACCCTTAAAAATAAGGGGAAATCTGGCGTTAGAAGCGCGGTAATTCCTGAGGTATTCTTAGCCCTCGTTGGCTGTAGCGGTCAGCGCATTTGGGCGAAAGCCTTAATGGGGTATGGGGTAATTGGTAGCCCTGCTGATTCTGGTTCAGTAAGTCTAGGTTCGAGTCCTGGTACCCCAGCGCAAGACAAAGAAGTAAGAAAACGAAAGCCGTACGCGATCGTTTTTGAAAATTAACGAGAAGTTGAAAGCCGTAGGCGATCAACTTTGAAAAAACTAGGGCCCCGTCGTCTAGCGGCCTAGGACTCTGGCTTCTCAAGCCAGCTACGAGGGTTCGAATCCCTTCGGGGCTACAAATAGAACTGCCCGCCTTAACTCAATTAAGAGTCAAGGCGGGCAGTTCTTATTTTATAAGTTAGTTGATTTCAATTGTTGCTGTTGTTGATAGAGCTAAGTTCTTCTCATCTCCAGCATTTGTTGCTTCAACTTCGCAAACACCCTTACGAACAGCGATAACACGCTTTCCGATAACGGCACAGTTTGCACGTGTTGTGGTTGTCCACTTAACTGCCAAACCTGAGTAGCTTGTTGAAGGTAGCAACATGCTCTTGCCCTTGCGTAGTGAATCTGCAAATGGAGCAACCTTTTGAACTGCTGCGCCAAATGTAGTTGCATCTTCGCTAGTGATATCGAAAGTAACTAGATCAGTATCAGCATCTTTGTCACCCTTACCAGGAATAACTGGCTTCATGGTTCCATATAGACGAGCTGGTGTAATTGCACCACGATCTTGAGTTGCACTTGTTGGCGCATCTTCTAATCCAGTGGTATCAGTGTTTGTGATTACGAAAGTAACTTTTCCGCTTGAATCAGTTGTGCCAACTAATTCATGAGCAAAATTTCCATCGTACTGTGGGCCGACGGCTGTGCCATCTGCTGTTACCCAGTTAGCTTTTGAACCACTCCAAGGTGCGTTAATCTGTAAACGAACTTCTTGACTTCCAGCTGGAGTAGATCCATCAGTTGTTACTGCATAAACCAAAGTAAGTTTTGTACCGTGCCCAATATAGGCATAGAAAGCTTTGGTATCAGCAGAGTAATACTGAGCGATATCGCCTGTTGCATCAACGCTATTTGTAGCGTCATAGCTTGGGCTGATCAAGCGAACTGTTGGCAAGCCAGCAGCGTTACTTGAAGGCATCACTGCGATAGAAGCAGTGACTGCAAGGGCAAGCGCAACTAATGCTCGTCCTGTCTTAAGTGTTCGGTTATTCATTCTTTCTCCTTTTACTGGACGTTTCCTCCGGAATTAGGCATTCCGTAAGGCTTATTGCTTAGTTAGCTTGCCGACTCCATCAATTGAGTAGTACCTGATGTAGTCAACAAATAGTTTGGTTTCTGTTATCGCGGGATCAATTGAGCCACCGAATTCGCCGCCCATGGCCAAATTAAGAATCAGGAAGAATTCTTGATTGAAAACCCATCGGCCAGGTTTGACTGAGGCTGGTGTTTCACTTGAGATCAAGCGATCATCAAAATAGAAATCAATTTTATTCTTCTTCCACTCGATTGCAAACACATGGTAGGCATCACTAATGGCAGTTGGGCTTTGGTAACTTCCACCAACACCCGGACCTTTTCCATAACCAGGCCCGTGTAGAACTGCTGATACCAAGAATGGTTCTACGCCGCGAGTTTCGACGATATCAA
>JBIILF010000111.1:0-3553 GCA_044232785.1 Candidatus Planktophila sp.
TTCTTCGAGCCTGGTTATCTTTTACATGGATATACGCCGGCTGGGATAAAGCGACAGACCCTGGCTTCTTAACCAAAGGTTCTAATGGCTTTATTGGTGATCAATTACTTGGCTATTCAACTAATTCACCAGTTGGTTGGCTCTTTAATAGTTTAGCTGAGCAGGCAACCGTTGTGGGAGCAATCGTAATTTTTTCAGAATTCGCAATTGGTTTAGCAACGCTTTTTTGGATCGCGCCAACCAGTGCTGCTTTCGGCGGTTTCCTGATGTCAATAGTTCTTTGGCTCGGAAGCACTTTCTATGTATCACCATATTTCTTAGGCAGCGATACCGCGTATGCAATTCTCTGGCTGGTGTATTTCTTAACACTTGTCGGAAATCGCCGAACCGTTGATATCGCACTTGATCGTCGAGGCGCAATTCGAGTTGGAGCGTTAAGTGTGGCCGCAATTGCATCAGCGCTAGTAGGAAAAACATTTGCCAAGCTTTCGGAGAATCCAGCAACTACCATCTCAGGTTCCAGCCAAGTTATTGAGTTAGCAAAAATCAAAGTTGGCGAAACACATCAGTTTGCTCTTAGCAATGGAATGCCAGCAATTCTCTTCCGCACCAAAACTGGAGTATTTGCATATTCGGCAACCTGTACCCATCAAGGCTGCACCGTTACATATAAGAATTCAAGCAAGATTTTGTACTGCCCATGTCACGGGGCAGAGTTTGATCCCTTTACAAATGGTGACGCTATTTCGGGACCTGCTCGAGATGCGTTGCCGACAGTCAAAGTCAAAATAGATGGCGATTGGGTAGTTCTAATATGAAAGGCATAACCATGAAATTCCAAGGATCGCAGAAAGTGTTAGCCGGCTTTATTGCAGGCGCTCTAATCACTGGCGGAATTGCAACTGCGGCCACATCAAATCCGGGCACAGTTCAAGCATGCGTAGATACCCGAACCCAAGCGATGTACTTATCAGTCAACGGCACCTGCAGTAAAACCCGAACTTTGGTTGATATCAGCACGCCTTCTAGTAATGGCATTGATGCCAAAACGTTGGCTGCAGCCGTGACACCTTCTGTTGTATCAATTGCAGTCACAGGTCGCACAGGTAGCGGAACTGGTTCTGGTTCGATTTATTCATCTAGCTCGTCTGAAAGTTTTGTCATCACAAATAACCACGTAGTTGAAGATGCAGCCACTAGTGGCACGATCGAAGTGGAACTTTTAAATGGTGAGGTATATCCAGCGACAATCGTCGGTAGAGATGTGGCTTATGACATCGCCGTGATTAAATTGAAGGTTGGCAATCTGCCAGCAATAAAAATTGGTGATTCTGCAAAAGTAAGTGTTGGCGATCCAGTCATTGCAATTGGTTCACCACTTGGCTTAGCCAGCACCGTAACTTCTGGAATTATTTCAGCCCTTAACCGACCAGTTATTACTGGTAGCACCGGCTTGGAATCTTATGTAAATGCAATTCAAACTGATGCGGCAATTAATCCGGGCAATTCAGGTGGCGCTCTCATTGATGCAGCGGGCAAGTTAATTGGTGTTAACTCTGCGATTGCAACCCTTTCATCTGGCTCTGCTAGCGGTTCAATTGGTTTAGGTTTTTCTATTCCGATCAATGAAGCCAAGCGAGTTATCAACGAAATTATTGCGACTGGAAAATCAACTAGACCAGTTCTAGGTGTCTACTTTGACCAAACCTATACCGGCATCGGCGCCAAGATTCAGGCGCTCACCCCTGCTGAAGGTGCTGAGAAAGCTGGCATCCCAGCTGGGTCGGTAATTAAAAAAATTGAAGGATTCAAAATTATTGACGATGTATCGGCAATTGTTCGTATCCGCTCATATGCGCCCGGAACCATCATTACCGTGATCGTCGATCTACCCAATAATGGGGGATCTAAGACATTTAAAGTAACGCTGGGCTCTGCTGCCTCTAATTAACTCTGTCGAAATACTTTTTCGATAAGGTTTAGCCATGGCTCAATTCAGATTACAGGTTGTTCTGCCAGATCGCCCTGGCTCACTGGGCGCTGTCGCCTCAGCAATTGGCTTTGCTGGGGGCGATATTCGCGGCTTGGTAGTTATGAAATCTGAAGATGGTCGCGGTTATGACGACATCACAGTTGCTGTGCCAGGTTCAGATCCAAGTGATCTAATCGATGTGCTAACCGCAATTGGCGGCGTTGAAGTTATTTCGGTAACGCCCGTTCAATAATCTCAGCACCTTGACTCGCAAGCGAAGTAAAAAATCTTGGTGCAGCAAAACCATTTACAGAGAAAGCTTTTTCAACAGCCGCAATAGTTTCGTTTGTACGGGCAACTTGGATCAACGCAATTGCGCTGCCGCCAAAACCGCCACCCACCATACGAGCGCCAAGTGCACCTGCCAAAATTGACGCTTCGACTGCGCAGTTAAGTTCCGGGCACGAGACAGCGTAATCATCACGAAGTGATGCGTGAGATTGATTTAGCAGTTGGCCCAGATTCATGAATTCCTTAGCATCGAGTGCGGTTACAGCATCTATTACTCGTTGCATCTCAGTAATTGCATGACGCGCTCGTAAGTATTCATTATTGGTAAGTAGATTTTGGGAATTCTCCAATTGATCCAGATCTAGATCACGCAAAGATACGATGCCTAATTTTACAAGAACTGATTCACAAGATGCTCGACGTTCGGCGTAGCCACCATCAGTTAGGGCATGGTGAGATTGGGTATCGATAATGAGTAATTCAAGGTCATGTGACGCAAGATCGAATTCAATGTGGCTAGTTGTTAAGTCGCGGCAATCAAGCAGCAGGGCATTTCCAGAGCGTGCCATAAGAGATATCGATTGATCCATGATTCCACATGGCACGCCCACATACTCATTTTCGGCACGTTGTGTTAATCGAGCTAAATCATCAAGTGAATAGCCAAGTGAAAATAGTTCATTAAGTGCAATTGCAACTGAACACTCAAGCGCGGCAGATGAGGATAGACCAGCGCCAAGTGGAACCTGGCCATCAATCAAAATATCAAGGCCACTTGAAATGTCGAGGGACCAGATGACACCGAATGGATAACGCTCCCAGTCACCAATTAAGCCAGGCCTAATCACTTCAAGATTCTGCTCAATAACTATATTGCCAAGTTGTACAGATGCGATGCGAACCTTGTGATCATCGCGCACACTAATTGCTGCATAAGTTCGATCTTTAATGGCGAAAGGCATTACAAAACCATCGCTGTAATCGATGTGCTCACCGATCAAATTCACTCGGCCTGGGGCAGCGGCAACAATATCTGGCGATGTGCCAAATATTTCTTGAAATCTTCTACTAATTTCAGACATGAAGCACCTAGCTGAGAGATTCCAAGGTATCTGCAACGATTCTTTCAATTCCTAACGACGGCGCCCAACCAAGTTTTTCCTTTGCTTTTGAAATATCTCCAATTAATACGGCGGGATCACCGGCGCGACGTGGAGAGTTAATCGTTGGAATCTCATAGCCAGTTGCTTTAGCTGCGGCGGCAATTACAACTTTTACCGAATAGCCCTC
>JBIILF010000112.1:0-3518 GCA_044232785.1 Candidatus Planktophila sp.
AGTAGACACAATCGCAGCATTCGAAGCACTTGCCGATGGAAAGTACGATCACGTTCCAGAACAAGCATTCTTCATGTGCGGTGGCCTCGACGATGTTGAGCGCCGTGCTGCTGAATTGGCGAAGAACTAACTTATGACACTCAAAGTCGCAGTAGTTTCACCAACACAGAAGGTTTGGTCAGGCGAAGCAACGTTTATTTCAGCTCGCACAACCGAAGGTGATCTTGGCGTTCTGCCAGGTCACGCACCTTTATTTGGTGTTCTAGTCGACGGAGCAGTCAGCATCAAAGTCTCTGATGGAACTACCCAAGAATTTAACGTTCATGGTGGCTTCTTATCAGTTTCAAATGATCGAGTTTCAATCTTGACCGAGTCAGCTGGCTAAATTCTTAGAGAAGAAAACCCCGGCAGATATTCTGTCGGGGTTTTCTTTTAGCTTAAGAAAACTAGAGTTCGCGAGTTACATCTGCGCCAAGTGCGCGCAATTGTTTAGCAAAATCTGGGTAGCCACGATCAATGTGATAACCATCTTCTACAAAAGTTATGCCATCGCTAACCAAACCAGCTAAAACCAAGCCTGCGCCAGCCCGAATATCAGTTGCCACAACAGGCGCGCTAGATAGCTTTTCGACGCCGGTTATAGCGGCATGGTGGCCATCGATCGTGATTTGTGCGCCTAATCTGATCAATTCATTAACAAACATGAATCGACCTTCGAAAACATTTTCAGTAACTATCGCATCACCAGTGGCAATGGCGTTTAAGGTAATTACCATTGGTTGCAAGTCAGTTGGAAAGCCAGGGTAGGGAAGCGTTGAAACATCAATTGCCTTTGGTCGGCTATCCATACGTACTCGAATTGAGTTTTCATTCGAAGTAACGATGGCGCCAGCGGCAGTTAATTTCTCAAGTGGGATTTCTAAATCTTGCGCTCGTGCTCCATTGATCGTGATATCGCCTTGGGTCATTGCCGCAGCAAATGCCCAAGTGCCAGTAACAATGCGATCGGCAATAGTTGCGTGATCTGTTGGGTGCATTTTTTCAACGCCAGTAATTGTGATTAGCGGTGTGCCTAAACCTTCAATTTTTGCACCCATGCCAATTAGGAAATTTCCGAGATCAACTAAATCTGGTTCGCGCGCTGCGTTATCAATGGTGGTAACACCTTTTGCTAACACCGCAGCAGTCATTAAGTTCTCAGTAGCGCCAACACTTGGAAAATCTAAAACAATTTCAGCGCCTGTTAAACCGTTAGGTGCTTCAGCAATTACATAACCATGTTCATTGTGGGCTTTAGCGCCAAGAGACTCAAGGCCACGAATATGAAAATCTAAACCACGTGAACCAATGGCATCTCCGCCGGGTAGAGCAACTTCAGCTTGGCCAACACGAGCAACAAGGGGGCCGAGCACGTTAATGGAGGCGCGCATCTTTCGAACTAAATCGTAATCAGCGCGATGGCCAGGGACTTCTGGTACATCAATAGTTACTAAATCTGCACCACGTACAACGGTGCAACCCAAGCGGGTAAGGAGATCAGCCATGATGTCGACGTCTGCAATATCAGGCACGTTGCGAATAGTGGTTTTGCCTGCGGCTAAAAGTGATGCGGCCATTAATTTAAGGACAGAGTTCTTAGCCCCGCTAACCGCAACCTCACCGACTAAACGAGCGCCGCCAACTACGCGAAAACGATCTACTGCAGCCACGGCGGAACCTCCTTTTTGAGTCTCGAGTGGTCGTATCTTATCTGCCCGATTAGGCTCTGCTCATGGTTAATTTGACTCGGATCTATACAAAAACAGGCGATGACGGAACTACCTCTTTAGGAGATATGAGTCGTACTTCTAAGAATGACCCACGACTTGAGGCATATGCCACGGTTGATGAAGCTAACTCAGCTATTGGGGTTGCCCTTTGCGCAGATTCACTACCGGCAGAGTTAAAGCCACTCTTAATCCGTATTCAAAATGATCTCTTTGATGTCGGAGCTGATCTTTGTACCCCAGTTGTTGATGAACCAAAAATCGAACCACTACGAGTGCTCGAATCACAAATCACTTTTCTGGAAGAACAGATTGATGCTTTCAACGAACAACTAGAACCACTTCGTTCCTTTGTGCTTCCATCAGGCACTTTAGCTGCGGCAAATTTACACGTTGCGCGCACCGTTGCTCGTCGAGCGGAACGTTGCACCTGGGCGGCCATTCACGCATTTGGTGGCGGAGTTAACCCGCTAGCAGCAAAGTATTTAAATCGACTCTCTGATCTTCTTTTCGTGCTCGCTCGAATTTCAAATAAAGAGCAAGGCGACGAACTCTGGGTACCTGGCGCTAATCGCTAGCTGGTTGTCGGGGTATAAACATTTTTCTTAAGTGACTCAGTTGCTGGGGCATGATGACAAATAACATTTATATTTGAAATCTTATTTCCGCGCTCAATATCTTCAGAGCTAATCAAAAGTATTGTTTTATAGACCTTTGAAGCAGTACCAGTGGTCGTTGTACGAATCGTGCCCAGAGTGGTGATTGTTCTATCCTCTGTATTTTTCGGGCCAGTTACCTTTGATCTAACTTCCCACCAGAAGCAGCCATTTGTGGAAGCCACAGTTATTGCGCCACAAGAATATTTCTGGCAAATAAGTGTGTCATCAATTTTTTGAGCTAGTTGCGCTGTCAGAACTTTACTGTTTGAGGCAATTCCAACTAACTCTTTAACTGTGGGGACTTTGGCATAAATTTCTCCTTTTACCGTAAAGCCAACTGGTGGCCACTTTGGTGAGGGAGAAGGCTTAATTTTTGAAGCCGCTGCAGCGCCATTTACCCCAAGTGAAATTACCAAGAGCAGAACTAAACCTAGGCGTCTCATTTGTTCTCCCAACGAAAAGTTTTAACCGCAAAGAAGAGACCCACGAAAAGCCAAACCAAAAGGATTAAAGCGGTCCGACCACCTTCCCAACCCTTCGCAACCTCTTGAGCTGCGAATGAATCAGGTAAGAAAACACTTCGCATACCTTGGGTCAGCCACTTGAGCGGGAAGATCGCGGCAACTTGTTGCATCCAACCAGGCAATTGAGTGAAGACAAAGAAAACACCACTAAAGAATTGCAAGATGATTACCACTGGCGAAACTATGGCAGAAGCACCACGGCCATTTTTGGGCACTGACGAGAATGCAACTCCGAGAGCCGTTGAGCTCGCGGTTCCAAGTACTAGTAGCCAAGTAAAAGTTAACCATTTGCTTGGTTCGGTTGGCAGATTTAAGCCAAAGAAAGCAATACCAATGACCAGCAAGATAAGAACTTGCACCACCATGCTGACTAAAACCGAAATTGCTTTACCAATAAAGTAGCTAGTAATTGGCAATGGGGTTCCACGAAGACGTTTGATAGCGCCCATATCACGTTCAATCGGAATATTAATGGCAATGTTCTGAAAGCCAGTATTTACAAGGCCCGAAGCGATCATGCCCGCTACAAAGTATTGGCTAAAAGTCACCCCGGGCGCGATTGTGTCTTT
>JBIILF010000113.1:0-3511 GCA_044232785.1 Candidatus Planktophila sp.
GTACTCGCGGTAAGTATTTTCCTACTGTCGGTCGTGTTGATGGTGTTCATGGAGATCGAAACTTGATCTGTTCTTGTACGCCAATTGCTGAATACGCAGAATAGGCAAGCTCTAAATCACGCTTGCAAAGGGGTAGTGGCTAATTCCTTTTACTTAACATAATGTAACTTATCGGCGTTTAACTACACGGGCGGCATAGTTCAAAAGGCCACCGAATCCGACTCCAATAAGCAGTACCAATACCCAAGCGAATTGGCCAACTCGGTCATAAATCGTCGTTGTTGCATTCAGAGCTACTGCGCTACTAATGCTGGTCGCAATGTTCTCTTTACTTGATTTCAGGATCTGTCCATTTGTGTCGACAATTGCCGAGATTCCAACCGTTGAAACGCTTACCGAATACCTGGCATGTTCGATGCTACGAATTCGGGTTATCGCTAATTGCTGGGCGCTTTCGGCAGTATTCGCAAAAGTTGCACTATTGGTCTGCACCGCAAATAGGTTCGACTGCCCAGCCGAACTCTGGATCAACTGATCATCAATTAGCTCAAAGCAGATTACTGGAGCGATTTTGGCTTGGCCAACTTGATGGATAACCGCCTGATTTCCGGCGGAAAAGTCCTCGATTTGGTTAGGCAAATCCGAGAAGAATGTCAGGACAGAACGCAGCGGCATTACTTCGCCAAAGGGCGTCAAGTGTCGTTTGATATATCGACTTGTTGCACCTTTGCCAGGTTCCCAGAGGATCGAAGCATTCTGTAACTTTGCCTCACTGCGAAGAACTGCGCCTACTAAAACTGGAATCTGATATTTATCGACAAGAGCAGTGATCGCTTGGCCCACTTTTTTATTGATAAATGGATCTACATCAACTGAATTTTCTGGCCAAATAATCAGATCTGGCTTTTTGCCGCTTTGCAATGATTTGTCACTTTGAGTTAAGTGTCGATAGAAAACTTCGGTCGCTCGTTCATTGAAATTCAAACCTAATTTGGGAACTGACCCTTGCACTGCAAGAACTTGAAAAGTTTGCCGAGGCGAATTATTGGGGAGAATAAATATTCCACTCAACGTCAAAGTGATGGCGATCATCGGGAGAGTTAAACCACTTCCCCGCTGCGCCAGTAGATAGGCCGCAATTCCAAGTAACAAGGTCGCAAGTGTTAGTAACGAAACGCCACCAACACTAGCTAATCGAACATATGGCGCATCTGCTTGTGAGAATCCAACTCGCAACCAACCGAAACCCCCGAATGGTGCACGCGCTCTTAACTCTTCAAGTGCTAAAAATGCAGCGGGTAAGTAGAAGTACCAGTACTCCCCTGCCCGTTTCAAGAACGCTAGTGGCAGATAGAAGGCAGTTTGCAGTAAAACTAACGCGATCCAAGGCGCTACGCCGACATATTTATTGCTCCAGATCAATCCAGCAGCGTTAAATGAGAATGCGAAAAGTGCGATTGAGAGTAAGAACCTATCGCTTTTAGAGATGGTGTAAATCAAAAGCGCGATGGCAAGCGGGGCTGCAAACCAAAGGCCAATCGGTTTAAATGCGAAAGAAAGCAGCAGACCGCTACTTAGCGAGTAAATCGAAAACATCGCGTTTACCAGCCGAGCGCTGAAATTAATCGGTCAATACTCGCACCTAGACCGTACTGATCTTTCATTTGATACAACTTTGATAAATCAGCTGGGGCTTTGGGCATAGCTAAATCAACTTGTGGCAAAGGTGCATCGCGAGCGACTCGCACCAACTTCGGAGCAATTTTCAAATAATCAGCGCCAGCAATAATCTTCTTGGCCAGAGCCGGCGCCAGTGCTGGATGAGCTTCATGAGCTGCCGAAAGTGCATCTTCTACGCTAGCGAAGTTATTCGCAATCACTGCAGCGCCTTTCTCGCCAATACCTCTAACACCTGGCAGGCCATCTGATGGATCACCCCGGAACATGGCAAAAAGATCGTAACGATCACCTGGAATTGCGTATTTATCTGCAACGTACTTGAGATCAACTAAGTCGTGTTGCGAGATACCTTTAGCGAGATAAACAATTTTAATGTCGCGCTTGTCATCAACCATCTGGAACAAGTCACGATCTCCTGTGACGATTCGAATTGGCCCCTTCTCAATTTCAGCGTAAGTTGCCATTACGTCATCTGCTTCGTAATCATCCACGCCAACGATGGGGATTCCAAATAGATCCAAAATATCTAACAAAATCGGAATTTGTGGCGTGAGTGTTTCTGGCTCTTCTTCCTCTTCACCTTCAGCTTCGAGTCGATTTGCTTTGTATTCTGGGAATAAATCAACTCGCCAACTTGGTCGCCAATCGCCATCAAGGCAGGCAACTAACCGGTTTGGTTTATAGATTCCGACTAAGCGAGCGGTCATATCGAGATAACCACGTATCGCATTTACCGGCGTGCCATCAGGTGCCAACATGGTGTCGGGCATTCCGTAATAAGCGCGATACCAAAGTGATGCGCTATCGAGCAACATTAGAGTCATAAGTCACCCAGCATATAACTGACTACTCCTCGATCAAGTCGCTTAACAGCATCGCGACAGATTGGCCGTAACTTTTCACTGGCGCCAGCGATTTGATTCATCAGATCTATCAATTGCTTTGTTGAACGAACAAAATCACCCACAGACATATCGCTGCCCTTAAGAACGTTGTTCAAGGAGTTTCCATTTGCCCATCGATAAGAGATGTAGCAGAAACCAAGATCTGGTGCTTTTTGCGTCTGTACTTGGTGTTTCTCTTCAACTTCTTCGAGTTGCCCCCAAAGATGCGCGATTTCAGCTAGAGCATTGGCAACATTTTGGTGAGGAATTTTTGGCGCCAGATCTTCTTGAGAACGCGACTGATAAATCATGCATGAAACAACAGATAGCAGTTCGGGGGCCGAGAGATTATCGAGTAAGCCTAAACGAATGGTTTCGGTAAGCAACAAATCAGATTCAGCATAAATCTTGGCCAAAATCTTGCCCTGCGCAAGTGGTTTTTCGCCTTCGATATAACCTAGTTCATCGAGCACGGCACAGATGCGATCAAAAGTTTTCGCAATTACATGGGTGCGATTTTCAATGCGACTGGTGAGTCCTTCATTTTCCCGACGCAATCTTGCGGCTCGTTCTTGCAGTCGCGCATGAGCTTCGCGTTCATTACAGCCGTGGCAATCGTGCGTGCGTAGCGCTTTACGCAATCCGTCAATCTCGCCTTCTAGGTGTAGACGTTGGCGGTTATCAAATGTTCTACGTCCGCCGCGCTTTGCGAGCAGAGACTCTAACTCTTTAATCTCACGGCGCATCGAGGCATAGTGATTGAAGTCGCCTAAATGACATTGCGCAGAATCAACTAGCTCATCAATTGCAATCTGATTGCGTCGTACTTGACGATCAAGACCGACAACAGCGCGGTCAGCTTGGAATTGGGCGAATGAAGATTCCAATGAACCACGGGCACGCTCGCGACCAAACCGGCTAATTAAATTGATGGCCATGTTGTAAGT
>JBIILF010000114.1:0-3503 GCA_044232785.1 Candidatus Planktophila sp.
AACGCCTTCGCCTTCGCCAACACCGACTCCAACGCCTTCGCCTTCGCCTTCGCCTTCGCCTTCGCCAACTCCAACTCCAACGCCTTCGCCTTCGCCAACTCCAACTCCAACGCCTTCGCCTTCGCCAACACCGACTCCAACGCCTTCGCCTTCGCCAACTCCAACTCCAACGCCGTCGCCGTCGCCGTCGCCTAAAGTTTCTGTAAAACCAACTACAACACCGACGCCTAAAGTCTTGCCAAAACCAACACCAAAACCGTCCAAGCCACCAATCGAATGTGCCGTAAACAAGGGTTTGATCTTGGATTTATCGGGTGTTTCTACCAAGAAGCCGGTAGTAACTTCAGCAAATAAAAGAATAAGTGCAGAAATTTCAAATTCAACAATTGTTAAAGGCTCTCTAACTAAGTGCGCAAATGTCCTGACTATTAAAATCCGAAAGGTAACAAAGTGAAGAGATTTTCAGTAACTGTTCTACTTTTGTTCCTGACATCTATGGTCGGAGCTAATTATGCAATGGCAGAAGATTTAACTTTTGATCTCATAAGCCAAACTGTTGCTGACGAGCTAACTGTAAATATCTCAGATGAATTAGAGCCTGGCGATTACCAAATGAACGTTGAGGTAACGAATGCAGATGGGACTAGTGATTTCAGAAACTATTTTTATTGCAAAGACAATGACGGCAAAATTAATTGGAATACTTGGTGTTCAAAGATTACGCCAATGATAAACCCAGCTCAATTAGAAAATATAGAGTTACAAACTGATTTGCCTGCGTACGACCCAGAATCTGATGTTAAAACAGTTCAAAACATCGTGATTTCCGTTGCAGCAATTATTGGATATATATCTTTTGGGCTTGGCAGCTCTCTCAACTTAAATGGAAATTCTTCAGGCGGACTAAGACCAGAACTCGCGGAAGAGAATGCTCGAATTCTTGAGCGATCCAAGAAGAGGCGCCGTCGTGGAGATCTCCTATCGATGTGGAATAAATCATTTTTTACATTTAGTGACGCATTTTTCGTTCGTTGCACTGAGAAAGTTGCTAACTATTCGCCGCTGATTACCCGTTCTGTTTCAGATGCCTCTTATCTTCGAGCCCTCGTAGGCTCGCTATCTTTACTCACCTACCCGCTCGGCGTTCTACTCGGATTTCTTGCTCTCCAATCAACTGACTTTCAGGCTTTGCCACCAGCAGTTGGCATCTTGATCTCGATCGTCTTGCTTGGAATATTTGATTCACTAGCTGGATTTACTGCAGGTATCGTCTTTTTCACTGGGTGTGTAATCACCGGTCATGTAACCACCTTCAATGAAGCGCTAATCTCAATCGGGCTGCTTGCACTGGCTTTCTCACCGATTCTTCTGTCGAGTTTGCTTCGCCCAATTCGTCGCCATGTTTCAAATGGTGATGAACTTTGGGAGCGGATCACAGATCTATTCTTGGGAACAGTTCTTACCGTTTGGGTTGTTTCACAAATGATTGATCTACTTCCCGGCTTGGCTGGGTTCCAACTTTTCGTTGTATCTAAATGGGCAACTATCTGCGCTTTTGCAGCAATCGCTGTTCTCCTTCGACGGTTATTGGAAGATTTAGCACTCAATGAATATCCTGAAAGACTAGAAAAGGTTGAATTTATTCACGTTCAGCCATCTACGGGGCAATCAATTGCAAAGGCTCTAATTCAGATCGTAATATTCTCAGTTTTAGCTGAACCATTTATAGATTCCTCGTGGAAATTCTGGCTTGGCGTATTTCTATTTTCCTTGCCAAAGCTCTTGTCGCTATTCTCAGGTAGTTTTCCTAAAGCGCACCTACTATTTCGGGTAGTACCTAATGCCGCAATAAAGATATTGGTTCTTCTAGCTTTGGGTGCGGGAATAACCTATTTCTACTTAGAGAACATTTCTGATTCTTCTTCGCGTCTAAGCACTAGCTTTTTCTTGCTAATGCTCCCTGGTGCTTTAATTTCCATCCTGAGTCTTTTCTCTAAAAAGAAAGAGACTGATGATGACTGGAAACGAAATGGTTCTGGCCAAGTTTTATACCGAGTCGCCGGAACTCTTGTCTTTGTTCTGTTGACGCTTAATATGATGAAGCTAGATATTTTCTCTAAATTCTTTGGTTTGTTTAGTTAATCTTAATTAACTACTGTCTGGCTGGGCGCTCGGTTTTGAACCTTCGAAGGTATGGGGATTTACAAAAATACCCCGAGCGATAAATCTGGTGGCGGGTGCAGGATTTGAACCTTCGAAGACAGAGCCGGGGGATTTACAGTCCCCTCCCTCCCATCTAGCCTCTTGACCTTTGATTTACAACGGAAAGTGAGCCTTTTACAGAAAAAGGGGCTGGAATCTTCACCCATTCGTTATCGAAGAATTGCCAATTTCTATTGCGCTGGGTTTCCCCCATCCATATTATTTGAACGTTCAAATTCACTTAGTTAAGGAGAAACATGAAAAAAGTCTCTACAGGAGCGGCTCTTCTAGCGCTTGCTTTGGCAGTCTCTGTTGCCCCATCTGCAATAGCTGCCGATGCGGTAACAACAATCTCCGTTTCGACTTGGGGATCATCACCAGCTGAAACTTCGGCCCTAAAAGATGCCGTTGCAACTTTCGAATCTAGAAATCCAACAATCAAAGTTGATTTAATTGTCGATAACGATCACGGTGCTCAAATGGCAGCCCGCTTCGCTTCTAAGACACCTAATGATGTTTTCTACTTAGATGCTGGTATCGCACAAGATTGGGCAGCTCAGGGAGTTCTTCTTGATTTGATGCCATCAATCACTGCGTCCAAATTCAATCTAACTAAATTCAATGCGAGTTATCTAAAGCCTTTCCAAAGTGGCGCAAAGCTATTTGGTCTCCCTAAGGATGCTAACCCACTAGTTCTAGAGGGAAATACGACTCTGATGGCAGCTGCAGGAATTAAGGCGCTACCAAAGACAACTGCGCAGTTCGCTATTCAAGCAAAGGCACTATTGGCCAAGAACATTACGCCAATGTGTGTTGATGCAGATATAAATCGCCTCGGTGCATATTTCGTTGCTTTTGGTGGCGGCTTGTCATCTGCAGCAAATAAGTCATTACTTTCTTCAGCTACTTCAAAGGCTGGTCTTGAGTGGGCTATGACTAATTACAAGAGTGGTGCTTTCAAAACTCCGGCACAACTTTCAGCTGGCTGGGCCGGCGAAGCTTTTGGTAAGGGAAAGTGTGCTTACACAATGGAAGGTGCATGGCTTGATCCATACCTAAAGGATTCATTCCCAGATGTTTACGACGCAATGATCAAGGGTCCGCTACCAAAAGCTAAGCAAGCTGGATCACTCGCATTCACTGCTGCCTATGCAATTGGTAAAGATTCACCAAATCCAAAGGAAGCCTGGACATTTATTGAATACATGACAGGTGCCCGTGGCATGACTGTATGGACTTCATTTGGTGTGGCAATTCCTTCACGATCAGATGTGGCAATTCCACTCGGATACGAAGTAAAT
>JBIILF010000115.1:0-3459 GCA_044232785.1 Candidatus Planktophila sp.
ATAGCAATTACTACTTAAGGTAGCTCTATTCCCAAAATTCACGCTTGTAGTGGTTAACCTGTCGCTTAGAACGCTTGGTGCTGAAATTCCGAGAATTACCGCGAGCGTCAAACCAAGTGATTTTCTCTTATTCATCTTTTCTCCTAATCCTTCTGGCTAAATGGCCAATTGGATAAGTTTGCTGAGATCTTAAGAGCAAGGAATATTGCCTGTGGATAAGGTGCTCTATTTAGGAATTTGCAGCGAGAGTAGACTCATTAGGTGATGGCCAACTGGACTAAAGCGATAATCAAGCATCGTTTTTTGGTTCTGACTACTTGGCTCTTGCTTATCGTTATCAGTGGTTTTGCAGCCACTAATTTAAATCAGCATCTGACGACCTCGCTGACTGTGCCAAATAGTGAATCGGCAAAAGCTCAAGACATTCTGCTTGCTAATTTCGACGAGAATCTCGAAGGCAGTTTCACTATTTTCTTTAAGTTCAAACAAGCCAGTGATTCTGAAATCACCGAATACCAGGCGAGGATTTCTGAGGCCGTCGCCGAAATTCCGACTGCTCGTGTCACACAATCACGTGCAATTTCAGGTGTGCTTTTTGCCAGCGTTACGACTAATTTTTCGCTGATTGAGGCCGCTAAATACACCGCCGCCCTGCGCCAATCACTAATAAAACAAGGGCTACCTAAAGCAATGGTTACTGGCCCACCGGCGATAAACACCGATGTTTCACCCGTGCTAGATCAAGATCTTCATCGCGGTCAATTGATTGCAATAGTTTTGGCACTACTGCTTTTGCTACTGGTTTTAGGTCTCTCCTGGGCCGTACTGCTGCCCTTTATCTTTGCAGCAGCATCCATTTCACTAACACTTTCATTAATCTACTTAATCGCCCAGAAGTTCTTAATGGTTCTCTACCTGCCAAATATCGTTGAATTAATTGGGCTGGGATTAGCTATTGATTACTCCCTCTTGATTTTGTATCGCTTTCGTCGCGAATTACAGAAGAGCGACAATTCAGATTTTGCAGGTGTAATAGAGCGTACGATGAATAGCGCTGGCCGCACCGTTATGACTTCCAGTCTTACCGTCGCTTTTGGTTTGGCAACTTTATTACTTTTACCAATTCCATTTATGCGCTCACTTGGAATTGCTGGCTTACTTGTGCCTTTGGCTTCGCTGATTGCCGCGCTAACGTTGCAACCAGCACTGCTTTCCTACTTTGGAAAACATTTTGCTACGCCAGTTAAATATCCTGGGCTGTTAGCTAGACGTGAACTTGAAAATAATTCTTGGGCCAAAGTTGCTCGCCTCTCAGTTAAATGGCCAAAGCGGGTATTTGCTGTTTCTTTAACTTCACTTTTGCTATTGGGCTCTGGTGCATTTTGGTTACAACTGACCCCAAGTGCACTTACCGCCCTGCCACAGAATTTAGAGTCAGCAAGAGCTCTCTCATTAGTAACCCGGAGCGCTGGGCCCGGCGTGATTACCCCTTCTGTGATCATGGTTGATTTTGGTAAACCCGGTTTAGCTACTTCTGCCAGCACAGCCGATGCCAGAAAAGCGCTGACTACCAAATTAAGCAAAGATGAAGAAATATTCATTGTCGCCACAGATGTAACTTCAACATTTGTTGATCCAACTGGTCAGTTCATGCGGATCTTTGTGATCGGCAGACACTCTCTTGGCGCCCCTGAAACACATGATTTAGTTGATCGAATCCGCTCTAAACACCTATCTGACACTGGTTTTCCGGCTGGCAGCAAGTTTTATCTAGGTGGGCCACCAGCACAAGGCGCTGATTTAGTAGACCGGATAACTTCCTACTTCCCTTGGCTAATTGCCTTGGCGCTACTACTTACTTACCTTTTGCTGATGCGCGCTTTTAGATCTATCTGGTTACCGATTAAGGCAATCGCTCTTGGGTTACTTTCAGTTTTCGTCGCAATTTCGGCAATCGTCTTAGTCTTTCGATTCTCAGTTGGCGCATCGCTACTTGGTACTTACCAAATAGATCAAGTTGAAATTTGGGCACTGGTATTTCTAATTGTGGTTCTTTTCGGAATCTCAATGGATTACGAAGTTTTCCTGGTTTCCAGAATGCGCGAAGCGATTGATCGTGGCGCGTCAAATGATGATGCCATCGTCGAAGGAATGGCCAATACTGGTGGAGTAGTAACAGCAGCTGCTCTGATCTTTGTTGCTGCAGTGAGCGGTTTAGTTGATGGACATTTTCTTGGGTTGCAACAAATTGGCATCGGATTAGCAGTCGGTGTCTTTATTGACGCAACTTTGATTCGCGGATTCCTATTACCAAGTGCGATGGTTCTTCTTGGCAAATACAACTGGCAAACAAAGTAAAACCCCGCCTCTGTGCAAGACGGGGTCTTACTTGTATCTAGTCCCGGTTAGAAGATTACTTTACAACTTCAATCATGAAGTGAACCGATGGCAGCTGATATCCGAGTGCTAAACCAGCGAAGTCACGATCTGAGGAAAGAATCGGAACCATTCCATAAGGGGTATTAGCAAATGATGGCTGCTGGGTATACAACAATGGACGCAGATCGATTGTGTGGAAACCAGGTTTACCAGTTGCGGTGATATGAATGACCATAAATCCATTTGAATTAAAGCCGCAGCCGTAACCAATGTAGTTATTGTCGTATGTAACGGCGCGAGTGTTATCTAACTGAGTCCAGCCAATGCCTTTCATGCTGATGGTGATGGTCTCGCCAGCCTTGAATTTATAGGTTGGAGTACCTGCGCCACCCTTGGCGATAGCTGCCGCAGAGCCTGATGTATCAGCCTTTGCGATGCCCTCAGTGATTATTTTGCCGCTCTTATCAAGAAACTTAACCATGCTTTCTTGAACATAGAAGGATGTTTGAGCTTCAATTACATCGCCCTTTTTCAGTTGAATCACATGCCATCCACCTAAATGATCAGGAATTGTGATTGCCTGACTAACAGTTGAGCCAGTGACATTAACTGTTGCAAGTGGTATCGAATTATAGGCCCAACAAGTTCCAGAGCAGTTGACTCGGTTGCCGACAACAGAGGCCCATACCAATTGGTGTGTCCCGGTTGAAGTTAAACCAGTTGCGTTGAAAGTTGTCTTTGTTAATACCGGACCGCGATCAGTTGAAAGAGTCGCAACAGCTTTAGTGTTTGGATCTAAGCCAGCGTCTGAAAGCGTTGTACGTTGAGAAACAGTTGGCACGTAGCTCTTTGGCAAAACTAGGTATGGTTTGGTTGATGGAGTTCCTTTAGTAATTGTGAACTTCGCTACGCCGCCATTTGCAAATGGCACAGGTGATTGCAAGATATTTAGGTATTGAAAGGTGATTGCATCCTTTACAACAACAAAGTGATCGCCAATTTCACCAGATGCGCGAACTACAACTTTGGCAGTTCCACGAGTCCAGAGCGCCTGCATTTCACCGGCATATCCGTTATCCC
>JBIILF010000004.1:0-12500 GCA_044232785.1 Candidatus Planktophila sp.
TCCAGATTGCGCCCCAGCAGTTGAGAAATTCGTTCTAGATGGCCAGCAGAACCGCCTAACCCAGGCAGCCTTGGAAACTCTAGCGGTCATCGCTTATCGCCAGCCAGTTAGCCGTGCTCGCGTCTCGGCGATCCGTGGCGTAAACGTTGAAGCGGTAATGAAGACCTTAATTACTCGTGGACTGGTTGAAGAGTTCGGCATTGAGCACGAAACTGGAGCGATTCTCTATAAAACCACCAGCTATTTCCTTGAGCGACTTGGCGTAAATAGCCTTGATGATCTACCAGCCCTGGCTCCATACCTGCCGGATCTTGATCGTCTTGACGAAATTCTCGACTCTCTAACCGATTAGCCCTAGACAGGGGAGAGGCGGTATTCTTAGCCCTTAACCTGACTGTCGAGGAGATAGCCAAATGGCCGAGATGCGCCTTAATAAAATAATTGCCGATGCGGGAATCACTAGCCGCCGTGGCGCCGATGAACTAATTGCAGATGGTCGAGTAACTGTCGACGGTCGTCCAATCCGAGAGCTTGGCGCAAAAATAGACCCAGATAACCATGAAGTAGCAGTTGATGGTGAGACAATTAAACGATCTTTGACTAAGTCTTATCTTGTACTACATAAGCCTAAAGGCGTTCTGTCTACCATGTATGACCCAGAAGGTCGGCCATCGCTGGCAGATTTCATTGATCTACGCAAGGAGCGTCTATTTCACGTAGGCCGTCTTGATAAGGATTCAGAGGGGCTAATCCTGCTCACCAATGATGGCGATCTGACCTTTCGTGCAACGCACCCATCTTTTGGCCTGGAAAAGACCTACATTATTGAGTTCGATGGCCGCCTAGAAGCCGGGGTAGATAAGGTGCTTTTGAAGGGCGTAGAGCTTGAAGATGGCATGGGCAGAGTCTTAAGTTTTAAGCAGCTTTCAGCCAATTGGATTGAGGTAAAGATTCACGAAGGCAGATATCACATCATTCGTCGCTTGATGGAGGCGGTAGGGGTCGAGGTACTGCGATTGATCCGAACTAACTTCGGGCCTATCTCACTTGGCGACACGCCCGAGGGGCGTTGGCGAGACCTCAATGAGCAAGAATTGCTAAATATACAGAAGGCTTTAAATCTAAAGTAATAAAGCAATTTATCTATATTCGAGAAATATCGGTATCTCTATTTATCGATAATATCAATCTTGGAAAACCTTTTGTCGATAATGCATGCTTTTTTTACGCATAAATCAATATGTCATTATACATTTATCGACTTTTTGGAGTTCACTCAGTGTGAGACGATTTCGAGAGAGCTGGTACAAAGTGGGTTCAACTCGGTTAATCGGTATGTAGATTTATTGGCAAACACTTATTTAATAGAAACGGAAAAAGGGTACTTCAAGGTACCCTTAACCATGGTTTTACGAGCTATTCGAGGCGCTACACAGGTGAGCGTGAATTCAAGCGTGGCTATCGGCGATGGTGTGCGTGAACTGCTGCCTGCCATGCTCAAGGCAAATGGTCTCGATGTCGATTCAGTGATCTCAGTTCTCATGACAGCGACCCCCGATTTAACCGCTGATTTTCCAGCTGCTTCGGCACGAGATGTTGGTTTTGCTGGAACGCCACTTATTTGTGCCGTGGAAATCGATGTTGCCGGAGCCTTAGACCGAATTATTAGAGTTTTAATGCATGTTGAAAGCGATAAAAGTAAGGGCGAAATTTCACATATTTACCTACATGGCGCCACCGCTCTACGTAAAGATTTAGCCCAGTAAGGGCGCCGTCGTGCAAGCAAGAACAATTCGCATTGTTGGCGCGGGCCTAATTGGAACCTCAATTGGCTTGGCGCTAAAAGCTGCCGGGGCAGTGGTCGAGTTTGTAGATATTGATAAAAGTGCTGAGCTTCTGGCCAATGATTTAGTAAAAGCCGTAAATTCGCCCAAACCCGACTTGATTATCATCGCTACACCTCCTTCAGCCTTCAGGGCAGTCATTGAGCGTGAATCAACGTTAAACCCTCTATCGATACTTATGGATATTGGTAGCGTTAAGGTAAAACCTCTACATGAGGTATCGACTTTAGATGGCGTTATGTCCAGATTCTGCGGCACCCATCCGATGGCAGGTCGCGAGATTAGTGGGGCAGCCTCAGCTCGGGCAGATCTCTTCCTTGACCGAGCCTGGATCATTACTCCGACAGATCAGACATCAGATTCGGCGAAGCGAGCTGCGCTAGAAGTTATCGCAGCGTGTGGAGCCCAGGTAGTCGAGATGAGCGCAGCCGAACATGATCAGCGGGTAGCTCTAATATCGCATCTTCCACAAACCCTAAGCTCACTTTTAGCTAGTCAATTGCAGGGTTCTAATCCTGAGGCGTTGGCCTTAGCTGGCGGTGGCTTGCGAGATACGGTTCGTATTGCCGGCTCTGACCCGAAGCTTTGGGGCGAGATTCTGGCCGCCAACGAAGAGGCGCTCTTGCCATTATTGATAAGTCTACAAAACGATCTTTCCAAGTTGATAGCGGGAGCCACTGGCCCGGCTAAATGGGAGGCACTGGTCGCAGCCGGCCAAGCAGGCAAGGCGGAAATTCCAGGTAAGCATGGTGGCAAATCACGCGAATATAGCTTGCTGCCAATCGTCATTGATGATCGGCCAGGGCAGTTGGGCTCGCTCTTTAATGCCTGCGCAAAAGCAGAAGTCAATATTGAAGATCTAACTCTTGAGCATTCACCTGGCCAGTTAACTGCAGTTATTACGTTAGCTATCGCGCCAGAAGATGTTGCAAGGCTCAGTGAATTCTTGATTAGCGATGGTTGGAACGTCCACTCGCTTTCTTAGCCATTTGTTCTTCGGATCGAATATGCAAAAAATGGTTTAGGTAAAGCTCCACGCAGGATTCAACGTAGAATAGGGATCATTATGGGCATAGTCGTAGCAATAGATGGCCCTAGTGGTTCGGGAAAATCGAGCACCTCAAAATCAATCGCAATGCGATCAACCTGGGATTACTTAGATACCGGCGCTCTCTATCGCGGTTTAACTTGGCTTGCCCTGCAACAGGATCTAACTGAGCCAGCTGCTCTTTTAAAAGCACTTAAATCATCACCACTTCGGTTTGTGGTTGACCCGCTCGAACCAAGATTGTTCGCGGGCGATACTGAAATCACTGATGCGATTCGCACGGTTGAAGTTACCGAAAACGTTTCTAAATTTGCAGCGATGCCTGAACTGCGCGCTGAACTTCTAAAATTGCAACGCAAAATAATCGCTGACTCAAAGCGGGGGATCGTGGTCGAAGGCCGCGATATTGCCACCGTAGTTGCACCTGAAGCTGCGTTGAAGATTTATCTAACTGCCGACTTGCCGGCACGTGCGATACGTCGTAATGCCGAAGAGAATTCAGCACAAGGTATTGAAAACGTTGCGCAGTCACTTAGTACTCGCGATGAAGTTGATTCAACTCGCGCAGTTTCACCACTCACATTGGCGCCGGATGCCGTAACAATCGATTCAACATATTTGAATCTCGAAGAGACAGTTGATCGCATTTGGGAACTCTTAAAGCAGCGTGAATTACTTGGTTTGCCAGTTGTGGCAATCTTGGGCCGACCAAATGTTGGCAAATCAACATTGATCAATCGCTTTATTGGTCGTCGTGAAGCAATCGTTGAAGATACTCCCGGCGTGACCCGTGATCGAGTGCAATATGAATGCGAATGGGGCGGTCGTCGTTTTATCGTGATGGATACTGGCGGTTGGGAAGCTAAGCCCGACGGTATTTCTATTCAAGTAAGTGCTGGCGCCGAACAAGCAATGCAAGAGGCCGATGTTCTTGCTTTCGTCGTCGATGCTCAAGTTGGCGCACTCGATGAAGATGACATTTTGGTAACCGAACTTCGTAAAGCAAAGAAACCGACAATTCTGATTGCAAATAAAGTCGATGATGAAGGCGCTGAATCTGATGCCTATGCGCTCTGGAACCTTGGTTTAGGCGAGCCATACTTTGTTTCCGCGCTTCATGGACGCGGAAGCGGTGACTTGCTTGATCACATCGTGGCTCAACTTCCGGAAGTTGGTCGCGCACAAGTACAAGATGGTTACCGTCGCGTCGCGTTAATTGGGCGACCAAATGTTGGTAAATCAAGTTTGTTAAACGCCCTGGCTGGCGAGACACGTTCAATAGTCGATGACGTTGCAGGTACAACGCGTGATCCAGTCGATGAGTTAATTGAGATTGGCGATCAAGTTTGGCGTTTCATTGATACTGCAGGTTTGCGTAAACGCGCGAATCAAGCAAGCGGTACAGATTATTACGCAACGCTTCGAACTCAAACCGCGCTAGAGCGTTGCGAAGTTGCAGCCGTTGTTCTAGATGCATCTAACCCAATTTCTGAACAAGATTTGCGCATCATCACCATGGTTGAAGAGGCCGGAAAAGCAATGGTGATCGTGATGAATAAGTGGGACTTAGTTGATGAAGATCGCCGAGATCAATTGGATAAAGAGATAGACCGCCACTTAGATCAAGTCGAATGGGCACAGCGAGTAAACGTGGCCGCTAAAACAGGTTGGCACCGAGATCGTTTAGCTCCGGCACTTCGCACTGCAATCAATGGTTGGGAACAACGTGTTCCAACTGCAAAGTTGAACTCGTTCTTAGGTGCCTTAATCGGTGCGACCCCACCACCAGTTCGCGGTGGCAAGCAGCCAAAGATTTACTACGCAACTCAAGCCGGTATCGCGCCACCTAAGTTTGTAGTTTTCTCAAGTGGCTGGATCGAAGCTTCGTATCGTCGCTTTATCGAACGTAGATTGCGCGAAGAGTTTGGCTTCCCAGGTACCCCAGTGATGGTGGCAATCCGAGTCAAGGAACGCGACAAAGAGTAATGCTGACGATTCCTAACGCCTTAACTTTTCTGAGGTTTCTTGGAATTCCACTCTTCCTGCATTTAACGCTAAATCTGCATGCCGATGGTTGGGCGATAGCGGTTCTGGCTGTTGGCGGTGCGACTGATTATTTTGATGGAAAATTAGCTAGAGCTTGGGGTCAAACATCTCGCTTCGGTGAGATTGCTGACCCGACTATCGATCGTTTCTACATCGTGGCGGTTCTAGTGGCGCTTTACTTGCGCGATGCGATTCCGGCTTGGCTGATAGCCACATTGCTGGGTCGCGATCTAATTCTGGGAGTTCTCTCAATTTGGCTTAGCGCAACCAAGCGACCGCTGATCGAAGTTACCTATTTGGGCAAAGCAGCAACCTTTAACCTAATGTACGCCTTTCCGTTTCTGCTGTTGGCACTGGCTGATTCCTGGTTGGGCACAACGGCCTTTGTCTTGGGGTGGGCTTTTGCTTTCTGGGGGACTGCGCTTTATCTAGTGACGGGTTTTTCATATTTCGTAAATGCGATTGGTCGTAATAAGGTTCGGGCTTAGCTGTAAGCCAAAACTTAAAATGTCGGAGATGGGGAACTAGATGTCGAATATTCCAGCAGATTTGAAGTACACCAAGGAACATGAATGGGTACGCGATCTGCCTTCTGGAAATATTTCGATGGGTATTACGGACTTCGCGCAAGGTGCTCTCGGAGATATTGTCTATGTGCAGCTTCCGAAAATTGGCGAGCAAATCACAAGTGGAAAAGTATGTGGCGAAGTTGAATCCACAAAAAGCGTCTCTGAAATTTTCGCACCAGTTTCTGGAAAAGTGATTTCGATAAATGACTCGCTATCTAACTCGCCAGAATTAATCAACTCCGATCCATACAACACAGGCTGGCTACTGGAAATCGAACTCACAGAAGCCGCTACCGATCTACTAACCCCAGTTGAATACGGACAAATCACCGCTTGACCTAACCCGCCTTACCTAAATAGGGTAAGCCTCCAGTTAAGGATGAAGTTGAAATTCAAACTTCAGTAACTTAAATATGAATGGGGGAGGCAAAATGGCTGCAGCTGAAGTAGAGCGCGAAGTCACCACCACCATCTCACTCGGGGTTCGACCAGTAGTTGATGGTCATAAAGATCTCGATACCTTGATTCAATCACTCGATGCCGATAATCAAAGTGTTCTTGCACAAGTACTTGCAGCATCCGAACCAACAGCGCTGCTCTTAGTTCTTAAAGGTGCGGGTCGCGGAAATCGTTTTATGGTTGGCAAAAGCGGTTCAACAATTGGCCGTAATCCAGAGTGCGATATTTTCCTAGATGACATAACTGTCTCTCGTAAACATGCGGCTATTACATTTGATGAAGAGTTCAAGTTCACAGATAGCGGCAGTTTGAACGGTTCATATGTAAATAATGAGCGAGCTACATCGTCATCGTTGCACTCTGGCGATGAGATTCAGATCGGAAAGTTCCACTTAGTATTTATTAGCAACACAGGCAAGAACAGCACCTCAGCAAAAAATTCCAAATCAGATAACTAATCAAGAAGTAGCGGAGAATATAAGATGAGCGTTCCAGCACGGGCATACCTGAGCATCGGTGAAGTACTTAATAAGCTTCGTGGCGATTTCCCTGATATCACTATCTCGAAAATCCGTTTCCTTGAATCTGAAGGTCTCATCGATCCGCAGCGCACGCCATCTGGATATCGCAAATTTACTTCGATTGATCTTGATCGACTTCGCTATGTGCTTCTTGCCCAACGTGATCAGTATTTGCCGCTTCGCGTTATCAAGGACAACCTTGATGCAATTGATCGTGGTCTACAACCATCTGCCACCGGGGGAGCCGCTGCGCCACGTCCCCAACTAGGTCTAGCAACAGTTGATGGCGAATTCGCCCCATCATCATTTGGTGACACCAATGACTTGCGCCTTAGCCGCGAAGAGCTGCTCAAGTCATCTGGAATCAATGATGACCAATTAACTGAACTTGAATCATTTGGTTTGATCACAGTACGTGGTCGCCATTACGACGCCGATGCACTAGCAATCGCGCAGGCTGTTTCTGAGATGTCAGCATTTGGCATCGAACCGCGCCATATGCGTTCTTTTAAATCTGCAGCAGATCGCGAGATCGGTTTAATCGAGCAAGTCATCACGCCACTTGTTCGCCAGAAGAGCACTGAATCAAAAGCTCGCGCCGAAGAAGTTACCAAGGAGATTGCCGCACTTTCGATTCGCTTGCATGCTTCATTGGTTCGCAGCGGCCTACATCGCTTCCGCTAAAATGCCCACTGAGATGATTCCGATGGAAGTTGTCGGCGTACGCGTCGAGATGCCTTCGAATCAACCAATTGTTTTGCTACGCGAGATTGATGGAATCCGTTTCCTACCAATTTGGGTCGGGGCAGTAGAGGCCACCGCGATTGCATTCGCTCAACAAGGCCTCGAACCGCCACGTCCGTTAACGCATGACTTAATGGCGCAACTCTTTGAGAAATTCGATGCGACTTTAGTAGCCGTTCACATTAACGAGCTGCGAGATGGCGTCTTTTATTCAACTTTGCAGATGCGTGATTCATTGGCCAACCTAGTTCAACTATCTGCCCGGCCATCTGATGCAGTGGCCCTGGCACTTCGAACTCAAAGCAATATTTTGGCCAGTGCTGACCTGTTAGATAGCGCTGGAATTGAAATTCCCGAAGGCGCTGTTGCCGATGATGGCGAAGGTGGCGATCAGACGGTAGAACTAGAGGCCTTCCGTGAGTTCCTTGAGGGGATCAATCCCGAGGATTTCGCCGGATAATCGAGCGTAAAACTCTAAACCTAAAGT
Source organism: Candidatus Planktophila sp. (assembly GCA_044232785.1). Taxonomy (GTDB): domain Bacteria; phylum Actinomycetota; class Actinomycetes; order Nanopelagicales; family Nanopelagicaceae; genus Planktophila. The sequence goes on from JBIILF010000004.1 coordinate 7,719, forward strand.
AGAGGTTTTGACCGTGTCGGTCATTGCACCGTTGTAATTCGACTCCTACTCTTTAGCCATTAGACCCCACTAGTGAATTAATCAACCTAACTGAATTGAGTTCCCCCTCATGAGTCAGACCAATTTCGAAATTGGCTATCGCGGAGCTACTGCCTGTTCTGCTGCTGGAATTACTTATCGCCAACTCGATTACTGGGCTCGCACTGGTTTAGTTGAACCAAGTATCCGAAGTGCTGGGGGATCCGGAACTCAACGTCTATATGGCTTTCGTGACATCTTGGTTTTGAAGATTGTTAAACGTTTACTTGATGCAGGTGTATCACTGCAAAATATTCGTACCGCTGTTGATCACTTGCGCGGTCGTGGTGTAACTGAATTAGAAAGCATTACTTTGATGTCAGATGGGGCTTCGATTTACGAATGCGCCAGTGCCGATGAAATGTATGACTTAGTACAAGGTGGCCAAGGGGTATTTGGAATTGCCGTTGGTCGCGTATGGCACGAAGTCGAAGGATCACTTTCAAACCTTCAAGGTGAGGTTAATGGTCAAGTAGTTGGTGGCGAAAGTAACGACGAGCTGTCGCAACGTCGGGCGCGCAAAGGCGCTTAATCTCCCTTATTGTGCTCACCTAAGGATCACGATTGATTCTTATTTGAACTGACATGGGTGGCAAGTGATGAGCGCGCACGAAGATTTTGAATCACGTCATATTGGGCCTTCGCTCGAACAAGAAGCCACCATGTTGCATGAACTTGGTTTCGCCGATTTAGATTCTTTTATAAAAGCAGTTGTTCCGGAAAATATTGCGATGGGGCAGCGCCTAGCTGATGTCTTGCCTGAAGCGTTATCTGAAGTGCAGACAATTGCGGAACTGCGCAAACTTGCTAATCAGAACCAAGTCTTTGATTCGTTTATTGGATCTGGATATTACGGAACTATTACACCAGCGGTTATTTTGCGAAATGTTTTAGAAAACCCAGCCTGGTACACCGCATACACACCTTACCAACCAGAGATTTCGCAAGGCCGACTGGAAGCGTTGTTTGCTTTTCAAACTGCGGTCTGTGATTTAACTGCGCTGCCTATTGCAAATGCATCGATGCTCGACGAACCAACTGCCGCAGCTGAAGCAATGACGCTAGCGCGACGTGTTTATAGTGGCGACGATTCGGCAATTCTGTTGATTGATAAATATTTACACCCGCAGACAAAAGCAGTTGTAGCAACTCGCGCTAAGCCACTTGGTATTGAGATCGTTGAGTTTGATCCAATGGCTGCGTTAGCAACACTTCCGGCAACAGAAGTCTTTGGCGTCATAGTTCAGTATCCAAATACCAATGGCGAAATTTTTGATTACCGCGACTTGGCTGCGTGGACTCACGAACGCAACGCGTTAATGATCGCGGCTACTGATTTATTGGCACTCACATTAATCACGCCACCAGGGGAGTGGGGTGCTGATATTGCAGTTGGCTCAGCTCAGCGCTTCGGTGTACCAATGGGATTCGGTGGCCCACACGCTGGATTCATGGCGGTTCGTAATGGTTTAGAGCGCTCGATGCCTGGTCGCCTAATTGGTCAGAGTCTTGATGCACATGGCAACCCTGCGTTCCGGCTAGCACTCCAAACTCGCGAGCAACATATTCGTCGCGACAAAGCAACTAGCAATATTTGTACTGCCCAAGTTTTATTGGCAGTGATGAGTGCGTTCTATGCGATGTGGCATGGGCCAGATGGTTTGAAAGTTATTGCAAATCGAATCCATGCGCAGACCGATTCGCTGGTAACGGCTCTGTCGGCAAGTGATCACAAAGTGTTGACTAAGAATTATTTCGACACGGTTTTGATTGAAGTAAAGGATGCTGCCCTGATTCATCGCACGGCGAGATCGCTTCGAATCAATTTACGGGATGTGTCAGCGAATGTAGTTGGCATTTCATTCGATGAAACAATCACTGCCGAACATCTAGCTCGAATCGGCCAAATCTTCGGCGTCAATATTTCGAATCCGGCTCGCGAAGTCGCAATCAAAAACGCTCGCAAGAGTTCGTACCTGACACATCCGATCTTCTCAAGTAACCGTTCCGAAACTTCGATGATGCGGTATTTGCGCACCTTGGCAGATCGCGATTTAGCCCTTGATCGCACCATGATTCCGTTGGGTTCTTGTACCATGAAGTTAAATGCGGCGACCGAGATGGAAGCTGTTACTTGGCCAGAGTTTGGTTCACTTCACCCATTTGCACCTGCTGATCAGAGTGCAGGTACGCGCCAATTGATCAAGGAGCTAAGTGATTGGTTAGTTGCGATCACTGGCTACGACGCTGTTTCATTGCAGCCAAATGCAGGCAGCCAAGGGGAATTCGCTGGGCTATTGGCAATTCGCAACTATCACGATTCCCGCGGTGACCAAACTCGCAAGATTTGCTTAATTCCATCTAGTGCTCATGGCACAAATGCAGCGAGTGCAGTTATGGCGGGAATGAAAGTTGTCGTCATTGAATGTGATGCTGAAGGAAATGTCAGCATTGAAGATCTGGAAGCAAAGATCGCAGCACACAGTGGGGAAGTGGCTGCATTGATGGTTACCTACCCTTCAACCCATGGTGTTTTCGAAGTTGAGATCTCACGAATTTGCGCACTTATTCATGATGCTGGTGGCCAGGTTTATGTTGATGGTGCGAATTTAAATGCGTTAGTAGGTTTAGCTCAGCCCGGGAAATTTGGGGCAGATGTTTCACACTTGAATTTACATAAGACCTTCTGTATTCCTCATGGTGGCGGGGGACCTGGCGTTGGTCCAGTTATTTCGCGGGCTCACTTGGCTCCTTTCTTGCCCAACCATCCAATGGATGCGCTAGCTGGCCCAGCAACTGGCCCCGGGCCAATCTCTGGCGCTCCCTTTGGTTCAGCCAGTATCTTGCCGATTAGTTGGGCCTACATTCGGTTAATGGGCGGAGCAGGTTTAACCCATGCGACCCAAGTTGCGATTCTTTCGGCCAACTACATTGCCCGTAAATTGCAGAGCGATTTCCCAGTTCTCTACACCGGTGCCAATGGCTTGGTGGCACATGAATGCATTCTCGATCTACGCGAGATCACCAAGATCAGTGGTGTTAGCGTTGATGACATTGCCAAGCGCTTAATGGATTACGGCTTCCATGCCCCAACGATGAGCTTTCCGGTCGCCGGCACCTTCATGATCGAGCCAACTGAGAGCGAAGATATTGCCGAGCTTGATCGCTTTATTGCAGCCATGAAGGCTATTCGGGCTGAGATCGACCAGATCATTAAAGGTGAAGTAATGGTTGAGGGTTCAGCGCTTAGAAATGCGCCTCATACGATTGAGGCGGTTTTGGACCCTAATTGGGATCGTGCCTATAGCCGGGCTGTCGGCGCTACCCCTGGAGCCCGAGAGGGGCTTATTTCAGGGGAGTTAATCGGTACTCGCGGTAAGTATTTTCCTACTGTCGGTCGTGTTGATGGTGTTCATGGAGATCGAAACTTGATCTGTTCTTGTACGCCAATTGCTGAATACGCAGAATAGGCAAGCTCTAAATCACGCTCAAAAGGGGTAGTGGCTAATTCCTTTTACTTAACATAATGTAACTTATCGGCGTTTAACTACACGGGCGGCATAGTTCAAAAGGCCACCAAATCCGGCTCCAATAAGCAGCACCAATACCCAGCCAAATTGGCCAACTCGGTCATAAATCGTCGTTGTCGCATTCAGAGCTACTGCGCTATTAATACTGGTTGCAATGTTCTCTTTACTTGATTTTAGGATCTGACCATTTGTGTCGACAATGGCCGAGATTCCAACCGTTGAAACGCTGACTGAATACCGGGCATGTTCGATACTGCGAATTCGGGTTACCGCTAATTGCTGGGCGCTTTCAGCAGTCTTTGCAAAAGTCGCACTATTGGTCTGCACCGCAAATAGGTTCGACTGCCCCGCCGAACTCTGGATCAACCGATCATCAATTAGCTCAAAGCAGATTACTGAGGCGATTTTGCCCTGGCCGACTTGATGGATAACCGCCTCATTTCCGGCAGAAAAGTCCTCAATTTGGTTAGGCAAATCCGAGAAAAATGTCAGGGCAGAACGTAGCGGCATTACTTCACCAAAGGGCGTTAAGTGTCGTTTGATATATCGACTTGTTGCACCTTTGCCAGGTTCCCAGAGGATTGAAGCATTCTGCAATTTTCCCTCAGTGCGAAGAACTGCGCCAATTAAAACTGGAATCTGGTATTTATCGACAAGAGCAGTGATCTCTTGACCTACTTTTTTATTGATAAATGGATCTACATCAACTGAATTTTCTGGCCAAATAATTAGATTCGGCTTTTTGCCGCTTTGTAATGATTTTTCACTTTGAGCTAAATGTCGATAGAAAACTTCGGTCGCTCTTTCATTGAAATCCAAACCTAACTTTGGAACTGAACCTTGTACTGCCAGAACTTGAAATGTTTGGCGGGGTGAATTATTGGGCAGTATAAAAATTCCACTTAACGTCAAAGTGATGGCGATCATCGGGAGAGTTAAACCACTTCCCCGCTGCGCAAGTAGATAGGCCGCAACTCCAAGTAGCAAGGTCGCAAGTGTTAGCAATGAAACGCCACCAACGCTAGCTAATCGAACATAAGGTGCATCTGCTTGCGAGAAGCCAACTCGCAGCCAACCAAAACCACCAAATGGTGCGCGCGCTCTTAGCTCTTCAAGGGCTAAAAATGCAACAGGTAAGTAGAAGTACCAGTACTCCCCTGCTCGCCTCAAGAAC
>JBIILF010000116.1:0-3447 GCA_044232785.1 Candidatus Planktophila sp.
GGCCGACCAGGTTGGCACATTGAATGCTCGGCAATGGCACATGCATATCTCGGCGCCGAATTTGATATTCACGGTGGTGGCTTAGATTTAATTTTCCCACATCACGAAAATGAAATCGCACAATCCGAAGCAGCTGGTTATGGCTTTGCCAAGCGCTGGTTACATAATGCTTGGGTAACTGCCTCTGGCGAAAAAATGTCTAAGTCTCTTGGAAACTCGCTACAAGTTACCGAATTACTTAAGAGCGTTCGCGGCATTGAGTTGCGATGGTATTTGGGCAGCGCTCATTACCGTTCAATGCTCGAGTTCTCACCTGCTGCACTCGAAGAGTCCGCAGTTGGTTTTCGCCGAATTGAGAACTTTCTACATCGCGCAAATGAGATCTTGGGTAGCCAGCCAGCACCGGCGCTATCTGCTGACTTCGTAGCGGCCATGAATGAAGATTTAGCTGTTCCGCAGGCGCTGGCTGAAATTTCCGAGCAATTACGCTTAGGAAACAGTGCAATTACCGAAAATGACCGAGCCGCTATCGCTAGCGCAGCTGGTTTTATCCGGGGTGCTCTGGAAGTTCTTGGCTGCGATCCATTTGATTCAGCATTTACTAGCAGCGCACAGAGCGATTCGCTAACAGGTGCTCTTGATGGCGTTATTAATTTAGTTCTGGCACAACGCACTGCAGCACGTGATCGCAAAGATTTTGCCGCATCTGATCAAATCCGCGATGGTTTGGCAGCACTTGGTATTTCAATTGAAGATACAGCTCAAGGACCACGTTGGTCGATCTCACGTTCAGAAGGTAGTAATTAAATGGCCGGTAATTCAGAGCGCAAGGGCGCAATACGTGGATCTAAGAAAGGTCCGTCAGCCGGTACCGGTGGAAAAAATAAGAAACGTTTAGCGGGTAAAGGCCCAACTCCAAAAGCCGAAGACCGTCCTTATCACGCAGCTGCAAAACGTAAAAAAGCTGCCGAGAAAGCTAAAGCTAATCCACGCGCTGGCACAACACCGCGCACCGGTACAACTCCGCGAAGTTCAGCTGGACGCAATTCGCGCGTTGATAAACCAAAAGGTGAAATTGTTGCCGGTCGTAACGCAGTTCTTGAAGCATTGCGCGCATCAGTTCCAGCAACTGAAGTATTAGTAGCTCGCGGAATCGATATCGATGATCGTGTTGCCGAAACACTTCAACTAGCACTGCACCTACAGCTTCCGATTCGCGAAGTTCACCGCGCTGAAGTCGAAGGAATCTCACCAAATAGCCAAGGCATTATCTTGGCAATCAAGCCATACCAATATTCAAGTTTCGAAGAAATTACTCAACGCGCGAAGAGCCCAATGTTGATTGTGGCACTTGATGGAGTTACAGATCCACGTAACTTAGGCGCAATCATTCGTAGCGCCGGTGCTTTTGGTGTTCATGGTGTTGTGATGACCGAACGTCGCGCTGCAGCTATGACTGCATCGGCATGGAAAGCCTCATCCGGCGCTGCGGCCCGTATGCCAGTTGCCCAAGTGACAAATTTAGCTCGCACTATCGAAGAAGCGAAGAAATTAGGCTGCTTTGTAGTTGGTTTAGATGGCGAAAGTGATGAATCGCTAAGCGGTATGAAAGTTGCTACTGAGTCGCTAATGATCGTAGTTGGTAGCGAAGGCAAAGGGCTTTCTAGATTAGTTCGCGAAAAGTGCGACTTAGTGGTTTCCATTCCAATGAATTCGGCGACCGAATCACTTAATGCAAGTGTGGCAACGTCGATCGCTCTATTCTGGATAGACGAGCAACGACGTAAGAATTAATTATGAGTTATCAAAGATTTATTGCGCTAGGTGATTCGTTCACCGAAGGCATGACCGATGAAATAATTGATGGTAACTATCGAGGCTGGGCAGATCGCGTAGCCGATATTTTAACCACGCAATCTGCAGATTTTACTTATGTGAATTTGGCAGTCCGCGGCAAATTAGTTAAACAAGTCGCAGATGTTCAAGTAGCACAAGCAATCCCACTAATTACTGGCAAAAACACTTTGCTCTCCTTTCATGCAGGAGCTAACGATGTCTTGCGCCCGAGTTATCGCCCCGAAAACGTATTTCCAATTTATAACGATGCTGTCCGTAAATTAGCGGCAACTGGTGCCACCTTAATGTTGTTTACAGTTTTGGAGCGAACTGGAAATACCGGTAAAACGGCAGATATGTGGGCTGAGCGATTTAGTACTTTCAATAAAAATGTTCGCTCTATAGCTGCCGAAGTTGGAGCGATAATTGTTGATGCAAATGAAAAACAATTCTTATCTGATCGCCGGCTACTGGCATTTGATCGACTGCATTTAAATGCATTAGGTCATGATCGAGTGGCGCAAGGCGTGCTGGAAGTTCTTCATATGCCCTTTGATCCAAATTGGCGATTGCCACTGCCGCCAGCTAAACCAACTCCTTGGTTAGTTAAGAAGGCAACTAGCGCTGCTTGGTTTTTCACCTTCGCCTTACCGTGGATCTGGCGGAGAATCCGCGGCAAATCTTCCGGTGATGGGCGCAGCGCAAAGTACCCGAATCCGACCAGTTGGCCGCTTAGTTAAGCGCTAATCCACCTAACCGCCATTTCCTGTTCACTAAACTGAGAGAAAATACGATTATGCCAAAGCCAGATGAATTAATTGATCGCGAGATCAGTTGGCTCTCCTTTAATGAGCGAGTTCTGGAATTAGCTGAAGATACTGAAGTTCCACTTCTTGAACGCCTTCGCTACTTAGCAATTTTCTCCAATAACTTAGACGAATTTTTTATGGTGCGAGTGGCCTCAATTCTTGGAAAAATTGAAAATCAAATAACTTCAACGAATACCGCTGGTTACACCCCGCAACAACTCTTAACTGCAGTTACAGATAAAGCTCGCATTTTGGCTACTCGCCATGCAAAGTTGTTTGTAAATGAAATCTTGCCTGAATTACGTAGCCACAAAATCGATTTAATTCATTGGAATGATTTGCAAGAAGACGAGCGCGGATATGTATCAAAACTTTTCCGTGAGCGCATCTACCCAGTTCTAACACCTCTGGCCGTTGACCCATCGCATCCTTTTCCATATATCTCAGGGCTATCGTTAAATTTGGCAGTAATTTTGAAGAATCCTGCAACTAACGAAGAATCATTTGCCAGAGTAAAAGTTCCACCAATTCTTTCAAGATTTATCGCAACTTCTTCTACTGGATCAAGACGATTCATCCCGCTTGAAGATGTCATTGCAATTCATTTACAAGAGCTCTTTCCAGGCATGATAATTGAGGATCATTACACTTTCCGAGTAACTCGTAATGAAGATCTAGAACTTGAAGAAGAAGAATCTGAAGATTTATTAACTTCTCTCGAGCAGGAACTAGCGCGACGTAGATTTGGTCCGCCAGTTCGCTTAGAAATTGAAGAAGGTATTGATAAAGCGCTACTTGAGCG
>JBIILF010000117.1:0-3410 GCA_044232785.1 Candidatus Planktophila sp.
GGCAACGAGCGGCCACCTAGGTAAAGCAACTCAAGAACTTCATCGAATGAGGCCGAGTCAGAACCAGACATCTCAACAATTGGATAAAGACGCTTTAGATCGCCAGGAATTAAATCTGATTCTAGAAGTGACTCACGTGCACGCATCCAGTTGCGATTTCCCTTAACGGTATTGATCTCACCATTGTGAGCAATGAAGCGATATGGGTGCGCCAGCGGCCAAGATGGAAAAGTATTGGTGGAAAAACGTGAGTGAACAAGTGCCAAAGGAGACTTAACTCGAGCATCACTTAAATCTGGGAAAAACTCTTCTAGTTGCCCTGTTGTGAGCATGCCTTTGTAAACAATGGTCTGCGCAGAAAGAGATGGAAAATAAACATCTAAGGAGTGCTCGACTCGTTTACGTAAACAAAAAGCTAAGCGATCTAATGCGATGCCTGATTCGCCATTAGCGCCAGCTAAAAAGATTTGCTCAAACTTAGGCATCACGCCAAGCGCGGTCTTACCAAGAGATGTTGAGTTAATCGGTAGTTCGCGCCAACTAAGAACAACTAAGCCTTCTTCATCTGCAATGGCTGCAATTTCATTTTGAAAATCAAAACTTTGGCCAACGAAGGCGATACCTGTTGCGTAACTTCCGGCAGCAGGTAACTCAAAATCAGTGACAGCTTGATAAAACTCATCGGGCACACGGATTAAAATTCCAGCGCCATCACCACTATCTGGTTCAGCACCTGATGCTCCGCGATGTTCCAGATTACGTAACGCGGTTAAAGCTTGGGCAACAATTTCGTGAGTGGCAACTTTATTTAGAGTAGCAACCATCGCAACGCCGCATGCATCATGCTCGTTTGCTGGGTCGTAAAGACCCTGCGCTGGTGGAAACTCTTTTGGGATTGCCATTAGGTGGTCGCCAGTTCCTTTGCTACTAGTTGTCTTGCTCCGTAAAATTCACGGGACAACTTTGGCCCTGGTCCTACTTGTTCGCTCTCGTCTCCGAGGTGGCTAAGGGTAGCAATTTAGCCCTCAAAAAGGTACGCCAGTTTCTATTAAATCGAGCGGAATTAATGTGATCTACGTCGGCGGATTTAGATGCCACTTAGGTGTGCGAGATGGCCAATACCCGCGGTGATGGCCATACCCAAGCAGCCGCCAATTAAGACTCGGATAGTTGGCTTAAGGATTGCGGACCCAGAAGTGCGAGCGCTAATAATTCCGGTAGCCAAGAGGCCGACAAGGGTAAATGTCACGATGCTAACTGCTACTGACCCTGCAATTAATACGAATGCGCCGGCAAATGGAATTAATCCGCCCATTGTGAAACTAAGCGCTGAAGCCACAGCTGCTTGAACTGGGCGAGCTCTCGTATGTTCGAATTGACCAAGTTCATCACGCAAATGTGCTTCAAGTGGATCCTTAGCATGCATCTGCTCGACAACTTCGCGAGCAAGCTCCGTAGTTAATCCGCGTTTAACATAAATCTCAACTAGCTCGAGAAATTCACCTTCGGGATCTACTGCTAAGTGTTCGATTTCAAGTAAACGATCAGAATCTTCAACATCATTTTGCGCCCGAACCGAAACATATTCGCCAACTGCCATTGACATCGCACCTGCAGAAATTCCGGCGATGCCAGCAGTAATTAAGAAACTATCGCTAACGCGGGCAGCAGCAACACCAATCATTAGCGATGCAGTTGATACCAGGCCATCATTTGCACCAAGTACGGCAGCCCGCAACCAGCCAGCACGATGCGTGCGGTGGTGCAAGTTTCTTCGATAAACATCTTCGAGTGCCATATTTGGATACTACCCGATCTCATCTGATTTCTGGCGAGCAAAACGAAGTGCCACGGCGCTTGCGATAAGTCCAACGATTAGCGCAGTCCATAAATTCAGCCGTAGCCCCAAAATCGTATTCGCATCATCAATGCGAAGTGATTCAATAGCAAAGCGGCCAACGCAATAGAGCGCCACATAAATTGCAAAACCTTGTCCGGCTCTTAATTTCGGTGTCAGCCAAATCAACATTGCAGCCACGAGTAAGCACCAAATCGCTTCATAGAGGAAAGTCGGATGAAAACTTTCATATTGGAGATAACCAGCAGGGCGCTTAGAGAGTGGGATCTCAAGTGCCCAAGGCCCAGAAAATGGTTTTCCGAAAAGCTCGCCATTAAACCAATTTCCAATTCGCCCAATTGCTTGCGCAATCAGAATGCCAGGTGCCAGAGCATCCAGAAATAAGCCAAAACTTGGCAGTTCAAAACTTTGGGCACGTTTGCGATAGGCCACCCATGCAACGATCGCGCCCAGGGATATTGCACCCCAAATGCCTAAGCCGCCTTCGTAAATCTTTAACGCATCGAGTGGGCGACCATTAGCGCCGAAATATTGGGCTGGTGAAGTGATGACGTGATAAATCCGGCCACCAATAATTCCAGCTGGTACCGCATAAATTGCGACATCGGCAACTACGCCAATTGATTGATCGCTGTTATCTGCAAATGCACGATATCGCTTATTGCCTAACCAGATTGCAGCAGCAACGCCAACAATTATGCATAACGCATAATAATGAATCGTAAGTGGTCCAATTCCGATCGCCGAATTACTTGGCGTTGGAATTGAAGAGAGCATCAATTAGCCTTTGATTGCTTTAGCGAATGCCTCAACGTTGAAGTATTCGGTATTGCGATCGATCTCTTTACCGTTTACAAATACTGTTGGTGTCGAATTAACATTTGCCTTTGCACCAGCTTCAGCAACATTCTTAACCCAATCAGAATATCCACCAGTATCAACGCAAGTTGCAAACTTATCCGAAGTGATTCCGATCGATGCACCTAGGGCTTTTAGGAATGTGGCGTTAATTGCGCCAGCATTCTCAGCTGGTTGATTAGCGTAGAACGCTTTATGGAAAGCTAAGAATTTATCTTCATCAGCCGCGCATGCCGCTGCGTTAGCAGCTAATACTGATTCTGTTCCGAGAAATGAAAGCGTATGGTAAACAACTTTAGCTTTCTTCTCTTCGATGGCTTTCTCTATGGTTATTCCATTGATGCCTGCAAATCGTGCGCAAACTGGGCATTGAAAATCTTCATAGATATCAATTGTTGGAACATTTGGTACATCCGCATTAAAGACAATTCCATAACCATCAGTTTTGGAAACACTTGCTGGAATTGCGGCAGTTGTTGATCCCTGTGAACCGAAGTTGGAGAAGGAAGCGCCAACGACAACGACCAAGGCAACCATTCCAATTACTAAGTTGCGGGTGACTTTATCTCCACCTGATGAGCTAGTTGCCATTTACTTGATCTCCTTCGGTCTTTGTTAACTTTTCTAGTGCGAATCTGGTCAAAGGGTAGCGAAATAAATACCAACCCAACAATGCAAAAGCAATGTCACGCAA
>JBIILF010000005.1:0-12321 GCA_044232785.1 Candidatus Planktophila sp.
TGGTGATGTAGAAAAGGTAAGCGCTAAATCAACGCCTGCAGTATTTGCGAAGTATCAAGAGCTACGCGATCGCACCAACCAATGGGATTAGCTAGCGGAATTAAACGGTAACGCGCACGCCTTTACCAACAACCACAATTCCACCAGGAGAGATAGTAAATCGTTCACGATCTCGTTCGAGATCAACGCCAATCTGTGCACCTGGGTCAACAATCACGTTCTTATCAAGGATTGCATTACGAATTACTGCGCGATCACCAATGTGCACACTTGGCATCAAAACCGAACCATCTACAAATGCGCCTTTCCCAACCAAAACATCGTAAGACGCCACTGTGCGATTTACATGGCCGCCCACAATGATTGTGCCAGCACCCACAATTGAATCTTGCGCTAAGCCACCTTCGCTGAATTTGGCTGGTGGTAGTGATGGCGGATTAGTAAGAAGTGGCCATTCGCGGTTGTAAAGATTAAAAATTGGGTGGATGGAAACTAAATCCATATGAGCGTCGTAATAGGCATCGATCGAACCTACATCACGCCAATATCCCTTATCACGCTCTGTTTCGCCCGGTACTTGGTTTGTTTCAAAGTCATAAACTTTTGCCAAACCATTGGCAGTCAGCATTGGAATAATGTTTGCGCCTAGATCATGGCGGCTTTCTAAATCTTCCGAATCCAGAATTAGCGCTTCTTCCATTACATCACGCTTGAAAATGTAATTACCCATTGAGACTAAGCAGAGATCTGGGTGGCCGGGCATCGCTGGTGGATCACTTGGCTTTTCATGGAAAGCTTTAATTGTTACGCCATCTTCAGCTAATTCAATAACGCCAAATTCATGAGCCTCAGAACGCTTCATGCGAATTGCTGCAACAGTTACGCCGGCACCAGTACTTAAATGGAAATCAAACATTTGGCTGGAATCCATGCGATAAACGTGATCGGCACCGAAGACCACAATGTGCTTTGGATTTTCGTCATGAATCAAATTGAAGTTCTGCAAAATCGCATCAGCACTACCGGTATACCAACGTGGACCTAAACGTTGCTGTGCTGGAACTGGAGTTACGTAGTTTCCTAGCAATGTGGACATGCGCCAGGTTGTAGTTATGTGGCGGTCGAGTGAGTGCGACTTGTATTGGGTTAAAACTGCAATCTTGCGCATCTCGGCATTTACTAAATTTGAAAGAACAAAATCTACGAGGCGATATGAGCCACCGAAAGGTACAGCCGGTTTAGCTCGATCAGCCGTCAATGGCATTAAACGCTTGCCTTCACCGCCTGCTAAGACGATTCCGAGTGGTTGTTCAAAGCGTGCCATGCGCTAACGATACCCTTACCTAGTGAAAACGACCAGAGTTGGATTAGTTACCAAAGAGTGGCCGCCACTGGTTTACGGTGGCGCTGGCGTTCATGCTGTGCAATTAACTAAAGCTCTTCGCGAACTCGATGGCGTTTCGGTTGATGTTCATTGTTTTGGTGGCGCACGTACTGATGGCGCTATTGGCTATTCGACACCGGCATCTTTTGAGAGCGCTAATCCTGCAATTCAAGCAATTGCTACTGATCTTGAGATCGCAAATCATTTGCAAGATGTCGACGTGATTCATAGCCACACTTGGTATGCCAATATGGCTGGACACTTTGCTGCGTTGCTTCACGGTATCCCCCATGTAATTACTGCGCACTCACTTGAACCACTTCGCCCTTGGAAAGCAGATCAACTAGGTGGCGGTTATCAGATTTCTTCTTGGGCGGAAAAAAGTGCTTATGAATCAGCCGATGCAGTAATCGCAGTTAGCGATGGAATGCGAGCTGATGTACTTGCTGCATACCCAAACGTTGATCCAGCTAAAGTAGTAACAATTCGCAACGGCGTAGATGTTGATCGCTTTAAGCCAACTTCAGACCCTGCGCTATTAACTGAGCTTGGAATTAGTGGGCCATTTGCAATTTTCGTGGGTCGCATTACTCGTCAAAAAGGGTTAGCCCATTTGCTACGGGCATGGCAGAACGTACCTTCTGAATATGGCTTAGTGCTTGCAGCAGGTAGCCCTGATGAAGAAATTATTGGCAACGAAGTTAAAGCTTTGATCGAAGAGCTACAAAAGACTCGACCAAATGTCATTTGGATTCCCGACATGTTGCCACATGAAAAACTCTGCGCACTTTTAACTGCCGCAGATTTATTTATCTGCCCTTCCATTTATGAACCACTTGGAATTGTTAATTTAGAAGCTATGGCCTGTGAGACTGCAGTTCTGGCAACTCGAGTTGGTGGAATTCCAGAAGTTGTTTCAGATGGCACAACTGGCAAATTAGTTAATTACTCAGGTGATGGCGCAGCCCTAGAACACGATTTAACAGCGGCAATCATTGAATTAATGAAAGAACCTGCACTTCTCAAGCAATATGGTGAGGCAGGTCGCATGCGTGCTGCTGCTGAATTCGGCTGGCCCGCAGTTGCTCGCGCTACCCTTGCGCTCTATCGCTCACTGATCAAATAGTTTTAAATCTCAACTAAAGGAAACCATGTCCCGTCGCGCGTATTTTCACTTCGCTGTATCAGGCCTTTTTTGGGGTATTCCATACCTGCTTATGAAGGTCGCGGTACGTGATTTAGAACCTGCCGTAATTGTTTGTGGCCGCGTTTTGATCGGTGCAGCAATTTTGATTCCAATTGCAATCCATCAGAAAGTTTTGATGGATGCGATTAGAGGTTGGCGTTACGTTCTTCCTTATGCGATATTTGAAATGATGATCCCTTGGATTCTTATTACAAATGCTGAAAAGAAGATCTCTTCTGGTTTAGCTGGTCTATTAGTTGCAACGGTGCCTATTTGGTCAACCATATTTGCATCTCTTGCTGGCGATAGAACTGTCTGGCATAGCAAACGCTTAGTCGGAATCGCAGTGGGCTTTGCTGGTTTAGTTGGCTTAGTCGGCTACGAGAGCATTTTCGGTGAAACCGACATTATTTCGATCCTAATGATGCTCGTTGCCGCAATCAGTTACTCATTCGCAGTAAATATGATTTCCATAAAGTTACCTGATGTTTCTGGCATCGCCATCAACGGTATGGCTATGTTCATTACTGCTGTTGCTTATGCACCGCTAATGGTTTTGCAATGGCCGGCAGCAAACACAGTTTCTGCCGAATCTGCTTTATCGTTACTTGCACTCGGTATTTTCTGCACTGCTTTGGCATTTATTTCCTTCTTCATCGTGATGAAAGAGATCGGGCCAGCTCGTGCTTCAATCGGAACTTATGTAAATACCGCCGTTGCAGTGGTTTTGGGCGTAATTATTCTCTCTGAGCCACTTACCTTAGGAATCATTATCGGTTTGCCACTGGTAATGATTGGTTCGTTCTTAGCTAGCCGCAAACCAGCAGTTAAGGCATAACCAATCCGCCATCAACTGGCACCGTAATTCCGGTTACATAACTTGAGGCATCGCTAACTAACCAAATTAAAGTTGCCGCCAATTCTTCCGGCTCACCTAAGCGACCAGCTGGTGCAAACATCTTGATCATATTGACCATATCTTTAGGAAGTTCATCGCTCATTTCAGATGGAAAGAAACCTGGCGCTAGCGCATTGACACGGATATTTTTCCGGCCGGTCCACTGCGCTGCTAAGTCTCGAGTTAAACCAATGAGGCCAGCTTTACTAGATGCATACGCTGCTTGCGGTAAACCTTGTGGCTTTAAGCCAAGGATGCTTGAAATATTTACAATTGCGCCGCCATTTTTATTAGCCTTTGCAAAAGCTTGAGACATCCAATACGCACCAAAGAGATTTACATCTAAGACTGATCTAAATTGTTCTGGTGTTTCGTGAGTTGCCGGAACTGCGGTACCAACGCCAGCGTTATTTACCAAGATATCTACTCGACCAAATTTTTCGATCGCAAGTGCAATTAGTGCATCACATTGTTCTGGCTGAGTGACATCAGTTTGCAACGCAGCAAATTTACGGCCGGCAGCTTCAACTAATGCACCAGTTTCGGCAAGGCGTTCAACGCGTCGAGCACCAAGAACAACATCTGCTCCTGCTTCGGCGAGTGCTTTTGCAAATGCAACACCGAGACCAGAGGAGGCACCTGTGACCACTGCGACTTTTCCATCTAATTTAAAGCGGTCAAGAACACTCATACTCACTCCTCAAATTGGCTTTCTTTGCGTAAGGTTAAGGCATGGACTTCGCACTCAGCCCTAAGACAACCGAATATGCCGCCAAACTTCAAGCCTTTATGGACTCTGAGGTTTTCCCAGCCGAAGCGGTCTATCACCAGCAACGTGAGCAGTTAATTGCCAATGGGAAACCACATGAGTTGCCAGCTGTTGTCGAAGAGTTAAAGGTAAAGGCGAAAGCCCTTGGCTTATGGAATCTATTTTTGCCACATTATGGGCACGGCTTATCGGTTACCGATTATGCAACCTTGGCTGAAATAACTGGCTGGTCTCCTGAAATCGCACCTGAAGCAATAAATTGCGCAGCTCCAGATACCGGCAACATGGAATTACTCGACATGTTTGGAAATGATGAGCAGAAAGAACGCTGGCTACAACCTCTTCTTGATGGGCACATTCGTTCTGGTTTTGCCATGACCGAACCTGGTGTTGCTTCAAGTGATGCTCGCAATATTGAAACCCAAATTGTCAAAGATGGAGATCACTATGTCATCAATGGCACTAAGTGGTGGACAACTGGTGCGATGGATGCGCGCTGTGAGATATTAATTGTGATGGGTAAAACTAATCCCAATGCAGATGCGCATAACCAGCAATCTATGGTTTTAGTTCCAATGAACACGCCTGGCGTAAAAGTGGTCAGGAACTTAACGGTCTTTGGTTATGAAGATCAACATGGTCATGCTGAGATTTCATTTACTGATGTGCGGGTTCCAGTGACAAATCTTTTGGGTGCTGAAGGCGAAGGCTTTGCTCTCGCGCAAGCACGACTCGGTCCAGGCCGCATTCACCATTGCATGCGCGCAATTGGTATGGCAGAACGCGCACTCTCTCTGATGATTAAACGCACTGTAGCTCGTGAAGCTTTTGGAAAAGAGTTAGTGCGACAAGGAGTAATTCAGGAATGGATTGCGCAAGCTCGAATTGATATTGAGCAAGCGCGCTTATTGGTTTTGAAAGCTGCCTGGATGATCGATTCAGTAGGTGCAAAAGGTGCTCGCAAAGAGATTGCCGCGATAAAAGTTGCGGTGCCACAAATGGCAGAACGAATTATTGATCATGCCATCCAAAGTCATGGTGGTGCAGGCGTTAGCCAAGATACGCCGCTGGCCTCTATGTATGCCGGAATTCGAACGCTACGCATTGTTGATGGGCCAGATGAAGTACATATTCGCGATATTGCCCGGTTAGAAATCAAGCCTTATTTGTCATGAGTGATGTAACTGCGGTCCGCGAAGAGGATCGTTTCGATATCGCCCGGATGCACGAGTGGTTACGCCCATTTATAAATCAGGAGCAACCTCCTGAAGTACTGCAGTTTCGGAGCGGTGCTTCAAATCTGACTTACCTGCTTCGCTATCCAGGGCGCGACCTGGTCCTGCGCAAACCACCAGTTGGAACAAAAGCCGCTTCAGCCCACGATATGA
Organism: Candidatus Planktophila sp.; assembly: GCA_044232785.1. GTDB lineage: Bacteria > Actinomycetota > Actinomycetes > Nanopelagicales > Nanopelagicaceae > Planktophila. Next base: position 5,626 of record JBIILF010000005.1, read on the forward strand.
AACGTGAATTTTTAATTCAATCTAGGTTGCAACCTATTTACCCATTAGTGCCAGAGATGATTGCGTTATGTGATGATCAATCAATCATGGGTTCTGATTTTTATGTCATGCAACATGTTGAGGGGCAGATATTCCGACGTGATATTCCAGCTGGAATAACCGCTACTGATATTTCAGTGATGGCTGATTCCTTAATTAGCGGTTTAGTGAAACTACACGCTGTTGATTCTTCAATCTTACAAGAACTCAATAAAGGTAACGGATATGTGCAGCGCCAAGTTGAAGGCTGGTCAAAGCGTTATCGCAATGCACTAACTGATGATGTACCCGGTGCCGAAAAATTAATGGCTTGGCTCGATGCTAATCAACCAGCTGATGTTGATTCCTGCATTATTCATGGTGACTGGCGAATAGATAACGTGGTCTTTGATTTAGAAAATGCACGCATTGCTGGTGTTCTAGATTGGGAACTAGCAACAGTTGGTGATCCACTTATGGATCTAGGTTCAGCCCTTGCCTATTGGGTAGATCGCGATGATGACGAAGCTTTTGCTTCACTGCGTAGACAACCAAGTCACTTGCCGGGAATGCCCACCCGTGAAGAGTTTGTGCAGAGATATCTACAACTAAGCGGCCGCAAATGCAGTGATTTCACCTTCTACGAAGTATTCGGGCTGTTTAGATTAGCTGTGATCATTCAACAGATTTGGGCTCGCTACCGGGCTGGACAAACAACTAATCCTGCTTTTGCCGGTTTTGGAGCTGCCGTAAATACTTTAATCAATCGAGCCGAAGGAAAAATCTCATGAAAGCTGGGCGAATTACGGTATCGACTCGTAAATTTGAAGTTATTGATGTGCCAACCCCTAACGCTGGCGAAGGTCAAGTTCGCATAAAGGTTGGCGCAGCGGGTGTTTGTTTATCAGATGTGCATTTTTTGGAAGGAATTTTATCTCCTGGTTATTTAGACGGCGATCAAGTAACTCTGGGGCATGAAGTTTCTGGAACTATTGATCAAGTTGGCGAAGGAGTCGAGTCCTGCTCAATAGGCGAACGAGTCGTTGTGATTGCTGGCGAACGTAACCAAAATAATCAGATCATGACTTTGGGTTTTGATTACGACGGTGGTTGGGCGGAATACGTCGTGATGGATGCCGAATTAGTAATGCTGATTCCAGATTCACTGCCTTTCGAGCAAGCTGCAATTATTCCCGATGCAGTTTCCACACCTTGGGCTGCTATTTCCTCAACTGGAAAAATTCAAGCTGGCGAATCAGTTGCAGTCTTTGGCGTTGGCGGATTAGGGATTCACGCAGTTCAATTACTACGAACTATTGGATGTGGCAAAGTAATTGCCATCGACCCACGCGAAGATGCTCGAGCAAATGCTTTGGCGCGAGGTGCAGATTTTGCTTTTGCACCAGATGATCCCGAGCTAAAAAACCATCGTGGGTTACATGCGGCATTTGATTTTGCTGGCGTTACTCCAGTACGCAAACAAGCGCTCTCATTATTGGGCGAACAAGGTCGGCTAATTATCGTCGGAATCGCAAACGAACCAATAGTTATTCCAAGTGATATGGCATTTACCTATATGCGCACTCAGATCATGGGACATTACGGCTCAGAAGCTCATCATGTGCGCGAGTTAATTGAGTTTGTTCGCCAAGGAAAACTAGATCTTTCGCATTCAATCTCTGAAGTATTGCCGCTAGCAAGTGCTTCCGAGGCGCTAAACAAATTAGCTAACAAGGTTGGCAACCCAATTCGGATTGTTTTAAAACCTTAAATCTTGAAGATTAGTACTGCAACACCAAGTGCAATTAGGGCAACGGCAGCGATGATTGAATTTAGACTGCCTAACCTTTGCGGTAGGCCGCGAATGCCACTCTTCTGATCAGCTTTCATATCCTTTAAAACATTTATGAAATGTGCGGCCATTCCAAACAAAGCTCCCCCAAGCCACATCCAAAGGGGCGGCGTAATGTCTTTAGAGATTGCAATCGACGAAGGAAGTGCTGCAAATGCAATCGCGTAAGGCAACGGAGATAGCCAAGAAAATTTGAAGTAGAAGTTATAACCAACGCCGCATGCAATGCCAAGCATGTAAACGAGTCCGCCTTTTATGCCCAGCGGGCCTAGCAGATTTGCCACAAAAGAGAATGGCAACATAATTCTGAGCCATTTTCTGAGAAACTCTTCTGTGATTAGGCTGGAAACTAACGGCTTGTTCATGCGCTGATGGCTTAGATCATCTTGGTAATCGTAGAGATCGTTACTCCAACCAACTACTAGCTGCCCAGTAAATACGCCGAAGGCGATTACATATGCCGGGCCTTCCCACCAGTAATGATTTGCAAATCCGAATGAGATTGCGGTGACCAGTAAAGTCGGCCCAAAATGTGAGGCAGTCAGCAGGCCGCGCAACTTACTTCGAAAATTCATAAACTTATCTCTGCTTAATTCTCGGCAAAGCCCAATTTATCAAGCATCTTTGAATCGCGTTGCCACTCTTTGGAAACCTTAATGTGTAAGCCTAGGAAAATACGAGCTTCTAGTTCGCGCTCAACATCAGCACGGGCCCGCATTCCAATGTCCTTTAATTGCGAGCCTTGGTGGCCTAGCAAAATAGCGCGCTGTGAATCGCGTTCAACGTGAATTGTCGCGTGAATATCAAAGAATGGCCGACTGCCGGTTTTCTCGCGCTCTGACATTTCATCGATAGTTACCACAATTGAGTGCGGCAACTCTTGGCGCGCATCACGAAGTGCAGCTTCGCGAATTAACTCACAAATTAACTGTTCGACACTTTGATCGCTGCGCATGTTTGTTGGATAAAACTCGGGGCCCGGCTTTAATTGTTGGCCGATTAGTTTTTTCAGTAGATCAATTTGCTCATGTGTTGCTGCCGAAACTGGCACGATTTCATCCCAAGTAAAACCTTTAGCCATCGCCATAATGCTGGCTAAGCGAGTGGCTAGGTTTGCCTTACTAATTAGATCAGTCTTAGTAACGAGGGCGATCTTTTTGCTGCGCGGATGCTTGGCAATTTCATCGATAATGTATTGATCGCCGGCGCCTGATTCTTCATCGGCTGGCAGACAAATAACAATTACATCAACTGAATCTAAACTCTCTTCAACAACGGCATTTAAACGCTTACCTAAAAGTGTCTTTGGCTTATGCACGCCAGGGGTATCAACCAAGATGGCTTGAAAATCTGGCTCATTGACGATGCCACGAATTGCGTGACGCGTGGTATTTGGGTGTGGTGAAGTAATAACTACTTTGCTGCCGACAAGTGCATTAACCAGAGTTGATTTTCCAGTATTCGGGCGGCCAACGATGGCAACGAAGCCCGATCGGAATTCATTCTCTGTGCTCATTGGCTAATCATCTCATTACATTGGAGCGAGGAATTCCACCGCATCTGCAACTGAAGTCACAATTTCAGCGGCGCGTTCGCCAATTAAGCGATGACAACCTTCGCTAACTGGCGAAGTTATTGGCCCCGGAATCGCCATTACTGGTCGCATTAATTCAGCAGCATCACGGGCTGTTCGAAGTGATCCGCTACGAAACGCTGCTTCGACGACTAACGTGGCATTTGAGAGTGCAGCGATTAGTCGATTGCGGGTTAAAAATCGCGATGGAATAGCTGGCGTACCCGGTGCGACTTCACTTACTAAACAGCCAAGTTCAGCAATCTCGGCAAATAATCGGGCATTGCCGGCTGGATAATTGATATCAATACCTGCCGCAATTACTGCGATTGTTACTCCTTCGGCAACCAGAGCACCCTTATGCGCAGCTGCATCGATTCCATATGCTCCGCCGCTAATAATCGACCAGTCTCGATCGACGAACCCGGCTGCAAAATCTTGAGCAATGCGCACGCCATATTGAGTTGGATTACGTGTTCCCACAATTGCTAATGAATCACCAGTCAACAACGCAGGGTCACCTTTAATCACGAGTCCAATTGGCGGTGCCGCTAAATCATTTACTGATTGTGGCCAAGTCGAATCTGCCGGAGTTAGAAATGTTGCTTGGGCATCGCTAATACTTTGGAGTAGTTGATCTGCACTGCTTATGCGCAATTTCTCAATAGTACGCGCGTATTTAACTGGGTCGTATCCCCCATTAAGTGCCCGCTCTAAAACATAGATTGATCCGTTGCTAAAAACTTCGCGCGCCCAAAAAGTTGAGCCACCTTCGACGGCGCTAAACAACCTGGCCCGAGAGATTAACTCGCTCATAATTCAACTCCATCACGTAAGGCATATGCTTGTTCGACATCGGCCAGCGTTGCAATTGCATGACGATGTAAATCTGCCAGGGTCCAGGCAGTTCGAATAACTTTATGCAGGCCGCGCGCAGTTAATCGCTCACGATCTAGTTCATCATGTAAGAAATTCATCGCAGCTCGCTCAGGTTGATAGGTAGTACGCAATGCACGAGCCGGAATCTGACTATTTAATTTCCAACTTTCATTCGCAAAACGTTTCGCCGCGATATTTCGGGCGGCAATTACGCGATCTCTAATCACCGCACTTGACTCACCTAATTCATTCTGAGCCATCTCAACTCGGCTAACTGGATCAACCACTACTCGTAGATCAATACGATCTAACAAGGGGCCAGATAACTTTCCTAAATAGCGACGAACTTGTTGCGAGGTGCAGGTGCAGTTACGGCCACGACCAGAGAATTTGCCACATGGGCAAGGATTAGCAGCCAGTACAAGTAGGAATTGCGCCGGGAAAGTTAGATTGCCAATACTGCGGGCGATTGTGATTTCACCAGATTCCAACGGTTGTCGTAATGAATCCAAGATGCCCGCACCGCATTCTGGCGCTTCATCGATAAAGAGAACCCCATTATGCGCAAGTGATGAAGCACCTGGGCGAATTACATGCGAACCCCCGCCAACCATCGCAACACGAGTTGTTGTGTGGTGCGGTGCAACAAATGGGGCCAATAAAGATTGTGGTGCGCGGTTTCCTAAAGTGCCCGCAATCGAATGAACTGCAGTGACTTCAAGCGCTTGCGCAATTGTTAACTTTGGCAAAATCGTGGGCAGCCGTTGCGCGATCATAGTTTTTCCGGCGCCTGGTGGCCCGATTAAAAGTAAGTGATGTCCACCAGTTGCTGCGATCTCAGCTGCAAGTCGCGCCCGCGGTTGACCTGCCACATCGGCGAAATCCAACAGGTCTTCATCACTTTCGCATTCCAGATCAAGTGGCTCTGCTTCGACTCGTTCGCCAGTGCGCAACCAACGCAAAACTTCGGCAAGTGTTTCCATTGGAATTATTTCAAGATCAACCATTAGTTTAGCTTCAGCAATATTTGCTCTTGGAACCACAGCCCTTGAAATTCCGGCTTTTGCTGCAGCTAGCAACGCTGGCAATACTCCGCGCACACTGCGCACTTTTCCATCGAGTGATAGTTCGCCTAGAAAAACCGTATCTTCACAAATTGGTAAAGTCTGATTAGCGATCAATAACGCAACTGCAATCGCTAAATCAAAACTAGGGCCACTCTTAGGCAACCAAGCAGGTGAAAGTGAAACGGTAACTTTGCGATTAGGCCAAAGTTCATTGCTATTTGTGAGCGCTGACCTAACTCGATCACGTGATTCTGATAACGCTGCATCAGGTAGTCCTAATAAAGTGTAAGCAGGTAGTCCATCTGCGATATCAACTTCAACTGTTACTAAATTGCCCGCTAAACCTTGTAGACCAACCCCAAGCGTCATTCCCAAACTCATAGGACGTTTGCCCGTAATTCGATGGTGTGCGAACCATCGCCGCTAATCAAGATCGCAATTGCATCGATTTGATAGTCACAACCAAGTGCGCCGTTTGTGGCTAACCAAGCCAGAGCCAGCCGCTGAATTCGATGAGCTTTTGCGCTATCAATCGCTTCAAGTGGATGGCCAAAAGCCACTGAAGATCGCGTCTTTACTTCGACCATATGAATCAAGCCACTTCGATCTAAGGTAACTAGATCAAGTTCGCCTTCGCGCACTCGCCAATTGCGAGCCAGTATTTCATCGCCACGCTTAAGTAGAAAATTTGCCGCTAACTCTTCGCCGGTGTCGCCTAAACTTTTATTGCTTCTTCTCATAAGTCGAGAGGCTAAAGAACTGGCCTGACTTAATTAGGTTGTAATCAAAGCCTTGTGGCTGACTAACTGCTGTGGTTATTTAAGTAGCGCTGCCACATTCGCAAAAGAGCGTCGATGTTCTATGCACGGGCCATTTGCAGTTAACAACTGACTATGGCTGGCAGTGATATAGCCCTTATGCCCAGCAAAACCATATGCCGGATATTTATCATCGAGTTGGCGCATGATGCGATCTCGATAAACTTTAGCCAGAATCGAAGCAGCACTTATTGTGTGCACTACTTGATCGCCTTTCCAAACCGCTAAGTTCGGTAGTGCTAAACCAGCAATTGCATATCCATCAGTTAACACATAAGCCGGTGAAACTTTAAGCGCTTGCACAGCGCGTCGCATGCCATCGAGATTTGCCGCATGGACTCCGCGTGCATCAACTTCAGCAGCAGGAATTTCAATGATGCTATATGCCAATGAGTGTTCAATAACTAAATCAAAAAGTGCTTCTCGTTTATTTTCTTTAATTTCTTTGGAATCTCGGACCGGCGCTAAATCAGGATGAAAGGGATCTTT
>JBIILF010000118.1:0-3345 GCA_044232785.1 Candidatus Planktophila sp.
TTTGCTGATCTTGAATTAGATGAAGCAACTCACGAAGTTCATCGCGCTGGAAATCTAATTGACCTTTCACCAACTGAATTTTTATTGCTGCGTTATCTGATGATTAATGCAGACCGAGTTGTGTCTAAATCACAGATTCTCGATCATGTTTGGCAATACGATTTCCGTGGCGACGCAGGAATTGTTGAAACTTATGTCTCGTACTTGCGTAAGAAAATTGATATCTACGAACCGGCACTGATTCATACCGTGCGCGGAGTTGGCTACCGACTTCGGATTCCACCAAAGTAATTAATTGATGACACCAACGAATCCATTATCTGGCGCTAGTTTACGCAACCGACTTCTTTTTGGCGTGCTGGCTCTCTCGGCTATTGGATTCACGGTATCTGACTTCGTCGCTCAAAATGAAATGCAGAAATTTTTATTACAGCAAGTTGATCAGCAGCTAGTTAACGTTGTCGAAGGTTCTCTAATGCGGGTTGATCAAGCCGGTATTCAAAGTGATTCCGATGATGATGACGATGACCGTGCTAGATCAGCCTCTACAGTTCCTGCTCCATTACGTAGTGTTCCAAGCTCAGTATCTATTACATTACTTGATCCATTTGGTAATTATGTAGGTGGTGTAGGCGGAGACTTAAATTCAAAGCAGGTTACTGAATTTGTATTAGGAACTTTGCCAGCGGCTGCAGCTGAGTATGGCAATAAGCCATTTACGTTAAAAGTACCTGGTTCTGATTTTCGAGTTCTAGCACGCGTGCTTCCATCTGCAATGGGTTCAGTGTTTGTTGCGCAATCTCTATCAGTAGTAGATGAGACTTCTAAGCGGTTGCGGTTTATCTTCGTATTTATCGGATTGATTGCACTTTTATTAATCGCATTCGCCTCAAGACTTGTAATTAAGGTCGGTCTGCGACCATTGGCTGAGGTTGAAAAAACTGCTGAGAAAATTGCCGGTGGTGATCTATCTGCTCGTTTACCTGATGCAAAACCAGATACTGAAGTTGGACGCCTGGTCACTTCGCTCAACACGATGCTTACCCGAATTGAAAAATCATTCTCAGCTCGCACTGAAAGCGAGAACAAATTACGCCGCTTTGTTGCAGACGCTAGCCATGAATTGCGTACGCCGCTCACGGCAATCCGTGGCTTTGCTGAGCTACACCGTCAAGGCGCAGTGCAAGGCGAAGTGGCAACATCAGAACTTATTGGTCGGATTGAAAATGAATCAGTTCGAATGGGTGCGCTAGTAGAAGACTTACTAACACTCGCTCGTCTTGATCAATCGAGTGAACTGGTAAGAGAGCCAGTTGACTTAAGCCATCTAGTTAAAGAAGCAGTTGAGTCTGCGCGCGCAGCTGGTCCAACCCATCCAATAACCATTGAATTACCTGCCGAGGCATTTGTTTTAGGTGATTCGCGAAAAATTCATCAAGTTGTTGCGAATCTTTTAGCAAATGCGCGAATTCATACTCCGGCCGACACTCCAATTGCGGTCTCTGTTAAAAGCGATGACGCAGGAACCACTATTTCAATCACTGATTCTGGCCCCGGCCTCTCTGAAGCAGACCAAGCCCGGATATTTGAGCGTTTTTATCGCGCAGATCCTTCGCGCAATCGAGCCAATGACGAAGGAAGTGGTCTCGGTCTTTCAATTGTTGATGCCGTGATGCAAGCACACGGTGGCAAAGTGGGTGTAACTTCAAAATTAGGTGAAGGCGCAACTTTTACGCTCTTCTTTCCGTTAGCAGCTAGTTAAGCGATTCCATCGCGCGCAGCGTTGCGATGCGCTCTTGAATTGGTGGATGTGAAGCAAACATTTTTGATACTGATTTGCCATCCAGCGGGGACTCAATCCAGATATGTGCAACTGCTGTTGATTTCTGATGCACAACAGTTGAATCTGCGGCTAGAACTTCGAGTGCGCTACGCAAACCAGCTGGGTTGCGCGTAAAAGCTACAGCAGTTGCATCAGCTAGAGATTCACGTTTACGAGATATCGCAGATTTCAACATCACGGCAGCAATTGGTGCCAAAATTAAAACAACCAGAGAAACTACCAACATAATCGGATTTCCATTACTGTCACGATCTCGACGCCCGCCGCCAAACCACATCATGCGCATTAAAATGTCACTGATAAGCGCAATTACACCGGCTGTTGTCGCAGCTACTGCTGAAACTAAAGTATCGCGGTTTCCGACATGTGCCATTTCGTGCGCGATAACACCTTGTAATTGGTCGCGATCCATCGCGTCAAGAATTCCGGTAGTAAATGCGATTAGCGCATGCTCTGGGTTTCGCCCCGTCGCAAATGCATTTGGCGCAGAATCTTGAACTATGGCAACTTTAGGCATTGGTAAACCACTGGCAATTGTAATTTCTTGTACTAAATCAAATAACTTCGGATTATCACTCTCTTGAATTTGTTTTGCACCAGTCATGGTTAAAACTAATTTATCCGAGCCGTAATACGAACCCCAAACTGAAATCAAAGTTAACCCAACTGCAAATGGAACTATCGCAGCGCTACTTGTTCCAAGATAAGTAAAGATCGATATTAAAACTAACCAGGTAAGCGCGCCCATTGCTCCAAGCAGGAGAAAGGTTTTGCGCTTATTGGCGCTTTGGGCAGCGCGAAATGAAACGGTTGCCATAAGCCTTTAGAAGCTTACGTTTGGAGCGTTTCGGTTTGTCGCCTCATCAACTTCGTAGAATTCGCGCTCATCAACTTTGGCAAAACCAGCGAAGAAGTTAGTTGGAATAGTTTTAACGGCTGTATTAAGTAGGCGCACATTGTCATTGTAGAACTGACGTGAAAAGGCAACTTTATTTTCAGTTGTAGAAAGTTCTTCTTGTAGCGACATGAAGTTAGCTGATGCTTTTAGATCAGGGTATGCCTCAGCAACTGCCAATAAACCACGAAGTGCTTGCGTCATCATTCCGTCGGCGGCTGAAACATCAGCGACAGTGGTCGCGGTAGTAGCTTTCGCGCGGGCAGTGATTACCGCATCAAATGTAGATTGTTCGTGCTTGGCATAACCTTTTACGGTTTCAACTAAGTTTGGAATTAAGTCAGAGCGACGCTTTAGTTGCACTTCGATCTGTGCAAATGCTTCATCGACGGCAACATTTAATCTAATTAACCGGTTGTATTGCGCTACAAAGAAAATAATAAGTAGAACAGCAATTCCGCCGACGATAAGAGTTGTCTTCATATTAACCCCTTAATTATTGAATTATGGTTTGGTGAAAATTAATCCAAGAACGGCTGGCAGTTGGCCCGCGTTGTCCTTGATATCTAGAAGCATAGACGGCAGAACCGTAAGGATGCTCAGCAGG
>JBIILF010000119.1:0-3215 GCA_044232785.1 Candidatus Planktophila sp.
AGGGGCGCTTCATGGAATATCCGCCGGTATCGAAAGTTATTCCTTTACCCACTAGAACTACATGTGGCCAATTACTTGAACCCTTTGGCGCATATGTAATTTCGATAAATCGCGGTGGTGATTTGCGCGAAGAGTTTCCGACTGCAACTAGCCCGCCAAAAGGCGCTAACTCTTTGCCAGCTAATACTTTTAACGTAATATTTCGGGCTTTCGCCACAGACTTCGCGTTTGTTGCCATCCAAGCTGGTGTTTTAATATTCGCTGGAGTGTGAACTAAATCGCGAGCTCGCCAAACTGCAGTAGCAATGGCTAGCGCTCGAGTTAGCGCCAATGATGAAATTGAGATTGAGATTGTTGGCTTAAGTGGTTTCGTGCCACTCTTTAAATTCCAAAGATAGGCGCCCATAGTCGCAGAAATTGCATGTGCTGATGCGCTCGCGTCGGTTGTTGCGCAGAACGTAGAGATACTTTGTGCTTTTCCTCTTACCTTACGTCCAACAGTTGCACCTGCCGCGCGCTGCGCTGCCAAAGATTGATCACCCAAACCAACAAGTAGTACCCGTTCGGTCTTGGCATCTGGTGCGCTAACTGGAAATTCGAATGATTCACCCGCTTTTCCGGATGGCGCAAAGAATTTAAGTTCATCGAGTAGATCGATTTCAAAAGTATCGGCAATATTTTTGAGCAATAAAGTAGAACCGACCAATTTAAATTCCTTATCGGCCTTTAAATCAGAATTTTCGACCGCGACAAAACCAATGGCAATTATTTCAGTCGAGAGAGCGGGCTTTAACTCCGCCGAGATTGCCTTGAGCTCTGGAAAATATGCAGGTGAAGACATGAGCGAGAGGCTATCTGATTACTACTTCTTAATCAGCCCAACCGCTGCGTGTAACGCGGCACTTAAATTAGTGGCTTCTTCTGCATTCATTTCAACGACCAACCGGCCACCGCCTTCAAGCGGGATTCGCATGACTAGGGATCTAGCTTCCTTGGTAACTTCCATTGGGCCATCGCCTGTACGAGGTTTCATGGCAGCCATTGGAACTCCTTTTAAGATCATGCGTGGGTGTGAGGGAGAAGTATCTCGCATTTAGGGGGTGAAACTGAAATCAAGATTGACGGCTAAAGCCCGACCATTGCGCTCAATCTGGACTTTCCGCTGGCAATAAGTGATGAAACAGCCCTTTCCGGAACCCCGATTAACTCGGCGATCTCGGTAGCGCTTAGGCCACGCAGAAGATGCATGGTCAAAATAATGCGCTCTTCTTCAGGTAATCCCGCGAGCACTTCGGCCAAGGTCTTGGCTGGTTTCGAGGCGCTCATAGGAGTACAGGCTACTAGCGATTGGTTAGAGATCTCCGAAAGCGTAAAAGAGAGATTCGCACGCCTAAATAGGTCGGTAGGTAGATCAAGAGAAATACTGCCTTAGGCGCTTTGATTGTTTCAGACCAATCAAAGGAAGTTGCAATCTCACCGCCTTTGGAAATATCGCTTAACTCAAATTTTCCAGTGCCTTTAATTACTTTGCCAACATGATCAACTTCGCATAAGTATGGTGGTTTCCAATTAGTAACCACCATTTTATCTAGTAAACCATATTTGAAACCTGATTTAACTAGCGGCCCAGTTAACGCACTTATTGAGGTACCAACACCGCTGCGATTATCCGAAGTTACCCAAACTCTAGTCTGCAGCATCCAATCGCCTTGACTCTCCCAGTCCGCGATAGCTGCCCAAACTTTTTCAATTGGTGCCGCGATCTTTAGCTTAATATTTATTTGATTATCGGTCATGGCTATTTCGCTGAATTAGAAAGTGCCAAGATTGCTTCATCAACACTGGTGCACCAATTAACTAACTCGCGTTGTCCTGGTTTTACAAAGCCTTCAGCTTCTAGATGATCTAGCAAGGTTACTAAGGGCGCAAATGCACCATGTGGATCAAGAATTAAAACTGGCTTATCGTGGAACTTAAGAAATCGACCAACCCATATTTCGAAAAACTCTTCTAGCGTGCCAGGCCCACCTGGCAAAGTTATGAAGGCATCAGCTAAATCTTCGATCTTAGCTTTGCGTTCGCGCATCGAATCAACTACATGTAACTCATCGCTATCTTTATCAGCGAATTCAATATCTACCAGTGATTGTGGAATTACCCCGATGGTATGTCCGCCAACTTCGCGAACTGCACGGGCAATGGCGCCCATAGTTGAGATATGTCCGCCGCCAGAGACTAAGCCCCACCCCTGCTTGCCGATGGCATTGCCAAGTTGCGTTGCAACAAGTTGATACTTCGCATCAATAGTTGGTGAGGACGAACAGAAGACGGCAATACGCATGCTGGTAAGGATAGGGGCTAGGCTTGCCTCATGTCGCAACGAGCAGCTGGATATGGAATTGCAACCGTAATTAATGGTGGCGAAAAAGATGGCACTGTCCTAGATACTTGGTACCCAGCGCCTGTTTTAGGTGCTTTGCCTGCAACTTCGCCCGCAGAATTAGCAGCACACGTGATTGTAGATAACGCGCGTGGAGTCCGATGCGAAATAGTCGCAATCGAAATTGATTTAGCAACACCGCCTGCATCAGTAAGCGATGCGTACTTGCGATTGCATTTACTTTCTCACCGGTTAGTTAAACCACACGGACAATCTCTAGATGGAATCTTTGGAATTTTAAATAATGTGGTCTGGACTTCAGTTGGTCCATGCGCCGTTGATGATTTTGAAATCACTAGAGCTCGAATTAAAGCGGTCACTGGTCAACATGTAGCTGTTTATGGCGTAGATAAGTTTCCACGTATGGTTGATTATGTAGTTCCAAGTGGAGTACGAATAGCAGATGCTGATCGAGTGCGACTAGGCGCTCACTTAGCGACCGGAACCACGGTTATGCACGAAGGTTTTGTTAACTTTAATGCCGGCACACTCGGAACATCGATGGTTGAGGGGCGAATTTCCGCAGGTGTAGTTGTTGGAAACGGCAGCGACATTGGTGGCAGCGCTTCAATCATGGGCACTTTAAGCGGTGGCGGCAAAGAAGTAATCTCGATTGGCGAAAATTGCTTACTCGGTGCTAATTCCGGCTGCGGAATATCACTAGGTGATAATTGCGTTATTGAATCAGGCACATATGTAACTGCAGCCGCGAAAATACTATTACCCGATGGCGAAGTCGTGAAGGCAGCATCACTATCTGGTGCCAGCAATCTGT
>JBIILF010000120.1:0-3209 GCA_044232785.1 Candidatus Planktophila sp.
ATGACTGGGTAATTAGATGACTGGGTAATTAGATGACTGGGTAATTAGATGACTGGGTAATTAGATGACTGGGTAATTAGATGACTGGGTAATTAGATGACTGGGTAATTAGATGACTGGGTAATTAAAGGTTAATTCCGAATATCGAGAAAGCCCGCTTTTTTATACTTGCGGTTCCGGCCGATGCCGACAGATCGACACTTTCAAAGGAGAAGAATGAAAGTGAAATTGGCAGCCAAGCCTTTGCTGAAGTGGTTATCAGAACTTCGGTTCCATTGCATTGAAAATTACTAATCTGAACATCACTTAACTCGCGTCGAATTAGTTTTGTACTTGAGTTTCTTGATATATCTGCCAAGGTCTCACTAGCTCGAACGTTCGCTGCTTCGCAATCAATTGGAATTACTGGACTTGCATCGGTAACCAAGAATGAAAGAGCAGAGTGTTTGCCTTGATAGTAGGTATCAAGATCAAGCGCATGAGCCGCACTTTGCGCTGCCGATTCCGTTGCTTGCACAAGCGATCTATGAGCCACGATGATCGATGAAATATCCGTAAGAACCACTGATGAGAGTAAGACAACTGCAAAAAGTCCGAAGACTAGAACCGAAATCGAACCATCTTCGCGCTTTAACTTTGGTAGCGACTTTGGTAGCGACTTTGGTAGCGACTCCGACTTCAACCTTGGCCTCGGCCTTGGCTGTAGCGGTGGCTGTGGCTTTGATTCAAGCTCTAAACCCAAGGTGAAACACTTTCTCGAGCGGTTGCAGAGCTAACTCGTTTTCCATCCTTGCTCTGCAAAGTAATCGTGATTTCGACTTTGTTTTCAGGTGAGATGCAGAAGATTCCCGCGCAATCTATGGCTAAATTCAGATCCCCTAGCCGCTTTGGATCAAGCCCGAGTTCACGGGCTCCGATTTCCATAGTTTTCTGGGCGTTGTACGCAGCCACTAAATCATTGCTACTTAGAATGTAAGCACGAACAGTTTCGCGAGCCAAGGTGCGAACTATGAATTCGTCATTGCTCGATGTTGCAAATTGCGACAAGAAGATGATGACGGGCACGAATAGTGGAAGTGCCAACGCCACAAATTCGAGAACTGCGCTGCCACTTTCATCTTTGAGTCTTTTAAGTAGCCGCACGCCTAGTTCTGGCTTTCCAGAATTGAGAAGCCGTGAACCTTTACAACTCGATCCTGACTGCCAATGAATGGGACCAGGTTTGGCAAGTTTCGATTATGCGTAGAGACAACGGCGCGTAATTCATTGAAAGGGCCAACTGTATTCAGATCTATAACCCGATCGCCACTTTGAAATCGACCAGTAATCGCGCTATGAGTCGCTGAACTCTGCGCGTAGGCCGCTTCAATATTGCGATTATTGATGGTCAGGACCAACTGGAAAGAGATCAAAAACAAGGTCAGCAGCGGAATCACGACTAGGGCACTTTCGACACTGCCACGATCACTTTTAAGCTTCTTCCCAAATTCTGCTAAATCATGTTTGCGTTTGGCCCTTAGTAAATGGCGCCGCCAAGTACTACGCAATCTGCGGATGCCTCGTGGCTTCTGGGCAAGACCGGAGAGGAGCCATAAAACCATTACCGGATGCCGTTCATAGCATCGAGTGAGTTTTTCAAGATTGTTGATAGGCGAGGCGCCGCGATTGTCCAAATTGCTGTGACTAAACCAGTTGTCATCAAAACAACAAGCACCCACCCAGGAACGTCGCCACGTTCTTCCGATAATTTCCGCACGATGCGATTTCGCTGAATTCGACGACTCGCCTCAATCGCCGCCTTAGTCATAATTGATTCAGCTTTACTCGCTACCTTCATTTTTGTAAATCTCTTTGAAGTTGCATCCTTTGATTCTTCGAGAGTTACATTTATTGCTACCTGGCTTTTCATTTTTTCTCTTTTCTTGTTTGACGGATCCGATAAACCTTTGATTACATAAATCCATTTAGATTGGAAAGTGACGGCCACAATGCGAAAAGCATTGACACTGGCAAAATTAGAAACACCACTGGAATCATCATTGATATTTCAGCTTTGCCGGCGGAGGCCATAATTTGATTTCGATGCGCGGTACGCGATTCCTGCGCATGTCGCTGTAGAATCTCCACAATGGGTGCACCTCGCAACATCGCAGTGATCATCGCGTCAATAAATCTTCGAATGGTGACAGATTTAATCCGTCGCCCCATTGCATCGAGTGCAATATGAAATGGTGCACCAGCGATTACATCCTTTGTGACAACTCCAAATTCCTTTGCTAATTCGCAATCAGAACGATCGGCTATCGCGGCCATGGCATTTAGCGGAGTTTGCCCGGCGGAAATTGATAACGTCAGCATCTCGATGAGAGCTGGAAATTCGGAATCCATTTGAGCCCGACGTTTTACAACCAACTTAGTTAAGTTGCGATCAATTGTTAAAAATGCCAAAGATCCGCTTAAAATCCCAATAAATAGCGCTGCGACCAGGGACGAGCTCTTATTCCAGGCCAACAGTAAGGTCACGAAAAACATCAATAACGAGGCCGAGATCTGGCTACTCCGAAACTCGAGATATTCATGCTTACCGGTGCGATTTAGCTCAAGTAAGCGAGTACCCAAATTGCTGCGATCTTCTGACTCAGCGACAAGCTTGCGATACTTAGCTCGGCCAATTTTCAGCGCTTTAGTCTCATCACCATTTTCGGTTGCGATTATCAAATATGCCGCAGATAGTGAGAGCCCAACTGAGAGAAATAGTCCGTTCATCGAATACCCGCTTGTCGAGTTAAGCAGTGTTTTTGAGTAGCAGGTCCGAATTCTCTTGGAGCCTTTTGAGTAGCGGAACCGAATACTCGCGGAGGCTTCGGTAGAGCGCCTAATTTATTCATCCAAAGATATGCAATAGCGGTCATGAAAATTCCAGAGATAAGAATTACCACGCCAGTACCTGTTGCATAAGCCGCGGCAGTTGCGGGTTGCGTAGATAAGAGAAGTAAAAGCAACCAAGGTGCAGCAGCTGAAAGGTGCGCAGAATTTTTGATCCAGCCATGTTTAACTTCGATCTCTTTCCGAAGCGCCAAATCTTGCCGAATGAAATCACCGACCATGCGAAGAATCTGTAACAAGTGGGTGCCGCCAAGAGAGCGCGAAAGAATTAGAGCTTCGAAGATTTGATCGCTGGCGTAATGTGAGAATTGATTTTGCAGCCA
>JBIILF010000121.1:0-3192 GCA_044232785.1 Candidatus Planktophila sp.
ATACTGAGCCTTCGGCATGATCTAGCCAATTGCGAGTGATCTTGATTTCACGCAGATCAGTTACTGCTCGGCCATCGTTGCGAGTTGTTGTCATCATTTCCTCAGTAGTCTCCAGTGCTTAGTTTGTTTATTAATATTTGAGTTTATCTTGGTGCTCTTAACTCAATGATTGGTGTTCTACTTTTCCTACTTCGGGTCCTAAGAATCGTCGTGCGAGCAACTCAAAAGCTGCAGCATCGCCAGTTGCTAAGAAGCGATGTGTCGCAGGAGTATTGGTATCGGTTCGAAGTGAATCACTTTCAACCAAAATTCGATAAAGATCTTTGGCGGTTTCTTCAGCACTTGATACCAGCGAAACGTTATTACCCATTACATATGAGATCACGCCAGTTAAGAGCGGATAATGTGTGCAACCCAAGACTAAAGTATCAACATCGGCGGCCATTACTTCAGCTAAATATTCTTTGGCAATCTTGGTGATTTCTGGGCCAGAAGTTTCGCCGCGTT
This sequence comes from Candidatus Planktophila sp., assembly GCA_044232785.1. GTDB lineage: Bacteria > Actinomycetota > Actinomycetes > Nanopelagicales > Nanopelagicaceae > Planktophila. The sequence goes on from JBIILF010000121.1 coordinate 508, forward strand.
CTACAAATTCCACAAAGCGCGGACAAGCAATTGAAGTCACTTGTAAATGAGGAGCTGCTGCAAATGCATCAAGGTATGCAGCGGAATCAATGGTGGCACGTGTTCCGATTACCCCAATTCGACCCGTACGACTTGCGGCAACTGCGCGACGAACTGCAGGTTGAATAACTTCAATTACTGGAATCGAATAACGTTCGCGCGCATCACGCAACATGGCAGCACTTGCGGTATTGCAAGCGATCACAATTGCTTTAACGCCTTGTGCGACTAAATAATCCATTAGCTCGAGTGAAAATTCACGCACCTCAGCCAAAGGCCGTGGGCCATACGGACCTCGAGCGGTATCGCCAATATAAAGAGTGGATTCATTAGGAAGTTGATCGAGAATGGCTCGCGCAACCGTTAAACCGCCGACGCCAGAATCAAAGATTCCGATAGGCGCATTACTCATAGCCCTGAGTCTAACGGGCGCTCAGAAGAGAAGCGATTAAGCGCTTACGCCCAAAGTTGCGTATCTAGGCCTTCGGTCGCTTGCTCACTTGCGGCACCATAAATTCCAGTAGATAAGTATTTCCAGCCCGCATCGCAAACGATAAAGGCAATGTCGGCTGATTTTCCGGCAGCAATAGCCTCTTTACCCATGGCCAGAGCTGCATGCAAGATCGCGCCAGTTGAAATGCCGGCGAAGATTCCTTCAATTTCCAGGAGATCACGAACTCGGCGAACTGAATCTTCGGCACCTACCGAGAAGCGTCGGGTCAGAACGGATGCATCATAAAGTTCTGGAACAAAACCTTCATCGATATTTCGCAATCCGTAAACAACTTCGCCATAACGAGGTTCGGCTGCAACGATTGCTACATCAGGATTTTGTTCGCGCAAATATCTTCCGGCGCCCATCAAAGTTCCGGTAGTTCCTAAGCCAGCAATAAAGTGCGTGATGGTTGGAAGATCGGCCCAAATTTCTGGGCCGGTACCGCGATAGTGCGCTTCGGTATTTGCTGGATTCCCATATTGATATAGAAAAACCCATTCTGGATTCTGAGCTGCAAGTTCTTTGGCAACGCGAACTGCTTCGTTCGAACCACCTGCAGCGGGCGATGAAATTATTTTTGCGCCCCACATTTCAAGCAGCTGCCTACGTTCGGGGCTAGTGTTTTCGGGCATTACACAAATTAATTTATAGCCGCGAACTTTTGCGGCCATCGCAAGTGAAATTCCAGTGTTGCCACTAGTTGGTTCAAGAATTGTGGCGCCCGGTTTTAATAAGCCATCACGTTCGGCAGCATCGATCATTGAAATCGCTGTGCGATCTTTAATGGAACCAGTTGGATTGCGATCTTCCATCTTTGCCCAGAGTCGAACATTGGGTGCAGGTGACAAACGAGGCAAACCGATTAGAGGTGTGTGTCCAACTGAATCTTCCAGGGAATCAAAACGAGCCATTATTAGCCACCAGCAACAGCAGGCAAGATGGTGATTGAGTCACCACTTTTTAGTTGCGCAGTAAGGGAACCAATAAAACGAACATCTTCATCATTAATATAGATATTGATGAAGCGACGTAGTGCGCCATTTTCAAGAAGTCGATCAGCTAAACCTGGATATTGAACGTCAAGATCTCCAATAACAGCTGCCAGGTCAGCACCAGTTGCCGAAACTAACTTGGCTTCCTTTGTATAAGGACGAAGAATGGTGGGAATTCTTACTTCAACTGTTGCGCTCATGTCTTAATTCTCTCTGTTAATTGGTTTACTTACAAATTGTAATTTTTACGCATTTGCATTTATTACTTCTTTTTAATTTTCTTCTCTCGGCATTACGGGATTATTTCTACCTGTTCCTCAGTAACCGCTCCGTCAATAATTCGATAAGAGCGAAATTCAGTTGCAGGTGCAATCTCTTCGCGGGTAGAAACCAAAACGTAATGCGCACCGGGTTCACCGGCATATGAAATATCAGTGCGCGATGGATACGCTTCGGTTTCAGTGTGTGAGTGGTAAATGACAACGATCTCTTCATCATTGTCATCAACTTCGCGATAGAGCGATAACAAATCTTTCGGATCAAATTCATAAAAAGTTGGCGAAGCCGCTGCATTGAACATTGGCTTTAGCCGTTCAGCAATTCCATTGCGACCGATAATTACGCCACAAGCTTCATTGGGATATTCCGCACGGGCTTGGGCCAAGATTGCATCGACCATGGCCTGCGGTACGCGCAATGCGGCTTGAGTTGCCATGTCCGTTTTTGTCCTTTTTCGATAGTAACTCAGGCAATTAAAAAACTAGTGATAACCCGCTGGCATAGCCCTCTTGTCAGCGAAAAAGAGTCTACCTGCCGAGAAATATTAAAAAAAGTTGCGAATTACTCGCATTTATTCTTGCGAAAACCCCAAATCAGGCGCACCATTTACCTTGGTTCGAATAGAACTGCCGTAGTTGTACGAGACCTTCATATGATCTCTCGTCTGGCTTAGGCGGTCTAGCTGCGAACGCCAGCCTCGCCCGAGGCCTGGTTTTACAAAGCCCCACGGAGGCTTAATTAGATGATTAATCTAGACTCAAGCCAATGGAACCTCGTTTATAACGTATTTTCATTTGGTTTAATTTCAATGCTTGCATGCACCGTGTACACACTGGTATCACAAGCTCGAGTATTGCCTAAGTACCGCAATGCTCTTGT
>JBIILF010000122.1:0-3154 GCA_044232785.1 Candidatus Planktophila sp.
ATCGGCAGTTAATTTGAAGTGACGAGCCATCGCTTTAAACTCCGCGCACCAAGATGCATCGGCACTCTTCGCAGCGAATTACTTCGTCTTCAGCTGAATCAAGCATGCGCTTTAGATCGATGGCATTGATTGTTAAGTTACAACCTAGACATTGTCCGCCTAGAAGCGCTGCAGCACCTGCGCCGCCGCCGCTTCGAATCTTTTCGTAAAGATCATAAATTGTTTTATCAACTGAAGTTACAGTTGAAGCGCGTTCGTTTTGTAATTGTGTTCGTTCAGACTCAAGAGCAAGAGATGCAACATTCTTGCGATCGGTTAGTTCGGCAATTTCAGTTGTTAACGTTGCTTCGAGAGCTTTTAACTCATCGATGCGCGCTTTGATGCCATCTACCCGCAACATAATTTCGAGTTCGACTTCTTCTAATTCGGCCCGACGCGCATTCAAAGTGCCGACTTCATGCTGAAGTGATTCAAGTTCTTTTGGAGTTGCCGAGCCAGAATTTAGCCGGGCGTCATCTTTTTGTAGCCGAGTTACAACTTGTTCAACATCGCCTTCGGCACGCTTTAATTCGCGAGTTACATCGCTGAGTTCAGTCTCAGCACCAATGCGAAGATCGCGAGTGTTATCGGATTTAACAGTGGCGGCATTTAAAGCGGAAATTTCTGGAAGTGTGGCAAGTTTGTGAGCTAGGGAAGTTAAAGCTAAATCGTGGCGCTGAATATCTAGGATCTGACGTTGATCGCTCGGGCTAGCTTTCATGGCGCCTTCCCTATTACCGAAGCAGTTATCGAACTAGATATGTAGTTTTATGAAGTGGAACTGGTGGGCGCTGAGGGTTTCGAACCCCCGACATTCTCGGTGTAAACGAGACGCTCTACCACTGAGCTAAGCACCCGGTACTTACAACTTCCGGCGGACCGGATGCGTAAGTCTAACCTAACTAAAGCTGTGCTAACGCCGCCTTGTAATCAGCCGCATTGCGCGCTTCACCTGGGCCATTTACGACCTGCCAACGCAGAATTCCAGCCTTATCGATGATGAATGTGCCACGTGAAGAGAATCCACGTTCTTCGAAGAATACTCCGTAGCGCTTTGATACTTCACCGTGTGGCCAGAAATCAGAAAGAATTGGGAATGTGTAACCTTCGGCCTCGGCAAATGCGCGAGCTGCATACATTGGGTCGCAAGCAATTCCGAGTAGTTGTACATCGTCATTCTGATAAACAGAGATGTCATCACGTAATGCGCAAAGCTCACCAGTACATGTTCCAGAAAATGCAAATGGATAGAAAACTAATACGACGTTTTGCTTTCCCTGGAAAGATGAGAGGGAAACTTTTTCACCATGTTGATTTACTAATTCAAAATCAGGTGCAGCTTGGCCAATTTCTAAAGTTGTTGTCATGAATCAAAATCTACCGCTTACTTGCCTTGCGTGCCACCAGACGTGTAGCGGTCCAATCCGTAGCTACCGGAATTGATGAAGTAGCGCTAAGGCCAGCGATCGGTGCGGCATCTTGAATTTCACTTGCTTCGACATAATTTGCCCGACCCATCTTTGGGGTCATTACCCAGATCGGGCCAGTTTCAGATAAATAAGTAAGGGCATCCATTAGTTCATCAATTAAGTCACCGTCGCCATCGCGCCACCAAATAATTACCGCATCGACAACTTCGGTTGGATCTACCTCAATTAATTCGGTCCCTGAAATATCAGTAATTTTTGCACGCAACGAATCGTCACAGTCGGCGGCATAGCCGATTTCCAGGATCTGATCGCCTTTGGCAAAGCCCATACGCATGGCCACTGGCTAAGTCCACCCAAAAATTGCTCACTTAGCAAGACCTGCCCACTCTCAATTTCACACAACTGGGTAGTAACCGCGAGAATAGGACCATGAGCGAAACGTTTGATGCGCCCGACCATATCGTCGATCAACTAGTCGATATTGACCCTTCTGAGACCGCCGAATGGAACGCGTCTTTTGATGCCGCCCTTGCAAACGCGGGGCCAGTTCGTGCTCGTTACTTAATGCTCTCACTTTTAAAGCGTGCGCAAGAGAAGAACATTGGTATTGCAGGTTTGCGGCAAACTGATTACATCAACAGCATTCCATCAGATAGCGAACCAGAATTCCCAGGCGATGAAGCAATTGAACGTCGTATTCGTGCATTCAACCGGTGGAACGCGGCGATGTTGGTACATCGTGCGCAACGCCCAGGTGTTGGCGTTGGTGGTCACATTTCAACTTATGCATCTTCAGCTTCACTTTATGAAGTTGGTTTCAATCACTTCTTCCGTGGACAGGATCACCCAGGTGGTGGCGATCAGATTTTCTTCCAAGGACATGCCAGCCCCGGAATGTATGCACGCGCATTTTTAGAAGGTCGCTTTACTGAAAATCAATTAGATGGTTTCCGCCAAGAACTTTCACATAAAGGTGGCGGATTATCTTCCTACCCACACCCACGATTGATGCCAGATTTTTGGCAGTTCCCAACTGTTTCGATGGGTATTGGTCCAATTAATGCAATTTACCAAGCACGTTTTAATCGCTACTTACATAATCGTGGCATCAAAGACACTAGCCAACAACATGTCTGGGCATTCTTAGGTGATGGCGAAGTTGATGAAGTCGATACTTTAGGTGCAATTGGTTTAGCTACTCGTGAAAATCTAGATAACTTAACTTTTGTTGTTAACTGTAACTTGCAACGCCTTGATGGCCCAGTTCGCGGTAACGGAAAAATTATTCAAGAACTCGAATCAATTTTCCGTGGCGCCGGTTGGAATGTGCTCAAAGTGGTTTGGGGTCGCGAATGGGATCCACTACTTGCGCAAGACCGCGAAGGCGCTCTTGTTGATTTGATGAATAGAACTCTCGATGGCGATTACCAAACTTTCAAGGCCGAGAATGGAAAATTCGTTCGCGACAATTTCTTTGCTCGTGACCCACGTACTGCAGCAATGGTTGCGGACTGGTCTGACGAACAGGTTTGGGGCTTGCGCCGTGGTGGCCACGATTACCGCAAGTTATTCGCCGCTTACACAGCAGCTATGAAGCCAAACGGTCGCCCAACTGTAATTTTGGCAAAGACAGTTAAGGGTTGGACACTTGGCTCTCACTTCGAAGGTCGTAACTCAACGCACCA
>JBIILF010000006.1:0-11461 GCA_044232785.1 Candidatus Planktophila sp.
GTATCTATAAATGGAAGAAATTAAGTTAGTTTTCGATGAACCTGTACAACGCAAAAAGGCTCCAAAGCACTTAGCTGATTTAGCACCGGCCGATCGCAAAGCATGGGCAACTGAACTTGGGTTTCCAGGCTATCGAGCCAATCAAGTGGCGACCCATTACTTCTCACATTTAGCTCATGACCCAAGCACCTGGACTGATATTCCAGCTGATTCTCGGCAAGCGTTAGCAGATGCGCTAACTCCGTCGTTAATTAAATTGGTTCGCACAGTTACTTGCGATAACGGCATGACTCGTAAAGACCTTTGGAAATTACATGATGGCGTTTTAGTTGAATCAGTTTTAATGCGTTACACAGATCGCACGACTGTTTGTATTTCATCGCAAGCTGGTTGCGGCATGAACTGTCCATTCTGCGCAACTGGTCAAGCTGGCTTAACGCGCAACTTATCTGCTGCTGAAATTACTGAACAGATTGTTGCCGCTGCTCGCACCTGCGCTAATGGTGAACTTCCAGGTGGGCCAACCCGACTTTCAAATATTGTTTTCATGGGCATGGGCGAACCACTGGCTAATTACAACGCAGTAGCGCGCACGCTTCGAAACATCACTGATGAAAATCCAAATGGCCTGGGTATTAGCGCTCGCTCCGTAACGGTCTCAACAGTTGGTTTAGTCAACGGCATTGAAAAGTTAATGGCCGAAGATCTAAATGTGACGTTGGCAATCTCGTTACATACCCCTGATGATGAACTGCGCGATTCCTTGGTTCCAATTAACTCGCGCTATAAAGTTCGCGAAGTTTTGGCTGCAGCCGATGATTATGAGAAGAAGACCGGCCGCCGCTATTCGATTGAATACGCGCTAATTCGCGACATTAATGACCAAGCTTGGCGCGCAGATCTATTGGGCCGCTTACTTAAAAATCGTAATGCCCACGTTAATTTAATTCCGCTAAACCCAACACCTGGTTCGAAATGGACCGCATCGCGCCACGAGGATGAACTCGAATTCGTCCGGGTCTTGGAAAGTTATGGTGTGCCAACAACGGTTCGCGATACTCGCGGCCGCGAAATTGATGGTGCCTGCGGCCAATTAGCCGCTGCCGAACTAGCCAAAGCTGACTAGCCAAAGAAATGCAACTCGTCATAGGCTAGGGCTTATGGAACAACTACAGAATTTTATCAATGGCAAATCATTACCTGGCGCATCTGGCGAGGTCACCCAATTAATTAACCCAGCAACTGGTGAGGTTTATGCGACTGCGCCAAAATCAAATGCTGCCGATGTAGATGCAGCAATGAAAGCTGCAGCCGATGCTTTCGTATTATGGCGCGACTCAACACCATCAGAGCGTCAACGAGCGCTACTTAAAATTGCAGATGCTCTCGAAGCGCGCGCCGATGAAATTATTGCAATCGAATGCCGCAACACTGGCAAGCCAATTGCGATTACCGCATCTGAAGAAGTTCCACCGATGATTGATCAAATTCGTTTCTTCGCTGGTGCTGCTCGTAATCTGGAAGGTAAATCCGCTGGCGAATATATGCACGGCATGACTTCTTTTATTCGTCGTGAGCCAATTGGTGTTTGCGCACAAGTAACTCCCTGGAACTATCCAATGATGATGGCAGTTTGGAAATGGGCACCGGCAATTGCAGCCGGAAACACTGTGGTGCTTAAGCCAAGTGATACAACACCTGCCTCAACCATATTTATGGCACAAGTAATGAGTGAATTCTTACCTGCTGGTGTCATCAATGTAATTTGTGGCGAACGCGAAACAGGAAAATTATTAGTTGATCACCCAACTCCAGTTATGGTTTCAATTACTGGTTCAGTGCGCGCCGGTACCGAAGTTGCAACAGCTGCAGCATCACAATTAAAGCGCGTGCATCTTGAACTCGGCGGCAAAGCACCAGTTGTTGTATTCGATGATGCCGACCTCGATGCCGCCGCTGAAGGAATCGCTGTTGCTGGCTTCTTTAATTCTGGTCAAGATTGCACCGCAGCAACTCGCGTCTTGGTGCAAGCCGGTGTTTACGACGCGATGGTTGCTAAGTTGGCAGATCAAGCCACTAATAACATTGCCGTCGGCATGCCAGATAGCGATGCGCTAGTTGGCCCGCTAAATAATGCCAACCAATTAGCCCGCGTAAAGGGCTTTGTCGATCGCACCCCTGCCCATGCCAAGATCGTCGCTGGTGGCAAGCAGCTCGAGCAGCCGGGCTATTTCTTTGCGCCAACAGTGATCGCAGATCTCAAGCAAGATGACGAGATGATCCAGAACGAGATTTTCGGGCCAGTCATTACAATTCAGAAGTTTGCGACCGAAGAAGAGGCGATTTCCCTAGCAAATGGCGTCGATTACGGCCTGGCTTCGAGCATCTGGACCAAGGATCATGGCCGCGCAATGCGCCTATCGCGAGCCTTTGATTTCGGCTGCGTCTGGATCAATACCCATATTCCGATCGTGGCCGAAATGCCACATGGCGGCTTCAAGCGTTCGGGTTATGGCAAAGATCTATCTAGTTACGGTTTTGAAGATTACACTCGAATTAAGCATGTAATGTCGAATCTCGGCGCGTAATAGTCCATAATTACGCTCGTTGAACCTGTCCACCCACTAACAAGAAGAAGGCCTGATAACCCCAAACTTGCACGACCTGCGAAGGAGCAAAAAATGTCAAAGAAGGTTTCTAAAAAGGATCTCTCACCCGAGGCTCGCGCGATAATTAATTCGCAAGTTACTCGTCGTGGACTAATCGCAGGTACTGGCGCCGTTGGTGCGGCCGGTTTATTAGCAGCATGTGGGTCAGGTGGATCCGATAGCGCAGCAGGTGGTGGCGATGCCAGCACAGTGCGTTGGGGTAACTGGCCGTTGTATTTAGATTACGACGAAAACACTAAGAAGTATCCAACACTTGAAGCATTCAGCGCCGAAAGCGGCATCGCTGCAAAGTATTTTGAAGATTACAACGATAACGATGAGTTCTATGGCAAAGTGCAAGCACAGCTAAAACTCAATGAAGATATTGGTTATGACGTTGTAACACCAACAGACTGGATGGCAGCACGTTGGATCCGTTTGGGTTATGCGCAAAAGTTTGATCTTGCTAACATTCCAAATCGCGGAAACATTCTTGATTCACTTTCGTCCCCTTCATTTGATCCAAATCGCGAATCAACACTTACCTGGCAAGGCATCATGGGTGGTTTTGGTTGGAATACCAAGACCAATCCAAAGGGTCTTCGCACACTAGATGATTTATTTGCACCACAGAACAAAGGCAAGATTGTTGTTCTCTCAGAAATGCGCGACACCATCGGAATCATTCTCCTTTCACAAGGTGTAGATCTACAGACAGTTACTGAAGATCAATTTATGAACGCTGTTGATTTCATGGAAGGCAAGATTGCCGACGGTTGGATTCGTGGCGTTAAGGGCAATGAATACGCTGAAGATCTAATTTCAGGCGATGCCACCGCTGTAATTGGCTGGTCTGGCGATATGTTTATTTTGGCCGGTGACTATGACGGTAAGTTTGATTTCGCAATTCCAGAATCAGGCGGAACTATTTCAGGTGATAACTTCATTATTCCTACTCCAGTTGGGGCAGATGCCAAGCTAAATGCTGAGAAGCTAATCAACTATTACTACGAGCCAGCAGTAGCGGCCGAAGTAGCGGCATATGTAAATTATGTTTGCCCAGTTGAGGGCGCTCAAGCTGAGATGGAAAAGATTGCACCTGAACTTGCAAATAGTTCATATATTTTCCCTGATGCGGCAATGTCTGCAAAGCTAAATGTTTTCCGCTCCATGACTCCTGCCGAAGAAACTTCTTGGGCTGAAGCTTTCCAAAAAGCGCAAGGCAACTAAGGCTAATAGGTGACCAAGGAATCTATCTCAGCCAAAGGTGACCTTCGCTTAACTCGACTTACGAAGAGTTATGGTGATTTCACTGCCGTCGATGATCTTTCGTTAGTAATTCCCGAAGGATCATTCTTCGCGCTGCTTGGGCCATCTGGTTGTGGCAAAACTACAACTCTGCGAATGATCGCAGGTCTGGAAGAGCCAACTGTTGGCAGCATTCACTTGGGCACCACTGATATCACTACAACTAAGCCGTATCAGCGTCCGATCAATACGGTCTTTCAGAACTACGCGCTATTTCCGCATTTAACAATCTATGAAAATATCGCATTCGGTTTACGCCGTCGCGGAATCAAAGATGTTGAAGCGGCAGTAGATAAAGTTCTTGATCTAGTTGAGTTGCCTCATTTGGCGCAACGCAAACCGACACAGTTATCTGGCGGCCAACAGCAACGCATTGCGCTAGCTCGCGCAATTGTTAACCGCCCGGCTCTACTTCTGCTCGATGAACCACTTGGCGCGCTTGATCTAAAACTTCGTCGCCAAATGCAGATTGAACTTAAGTGGATTCAAAAGGAAGTTGGATTAACTTTCGTGCACGTAACCCACGATCAAGAAGAAGCTATGACTATGGCTGACACGATCGCCGTGATGAATGAGGGACAGATCGAGCAAATGGGCTCACCAGCTGACTTATATGACAATCCGAAGACAGCGTTTGTGGCTAACTTCTTAGGTCAATCAAACTTAATTAGGGGCACCATCACTGGCAATGATGGTGATTCGCATATCGTTGATTTATTCGGCCAGAAAATTTCGCTGCAGAAGAATCGCTCGCACGCAAATGATCAGTTCATTTATGCCGGTATTCGCCCTGAAAAATTCCGTATCTCTCGGCTTGGTACGCCAACTTCTGGCAATATTTTAACGGGCGGGCATATTGAAGATGTTTCTTACATCGGCGTATCGACTCAATATCAAGTAGAGATGCCATGGGGACAAGAACTTATGGTCTTCGAGCAAAACGACGACGGTGTTGCGCCATTTAACAAGGGCGAAGAAGTCAATATTTCTTGGGAGCCAATCTTTACTTTCGGGCTTCGCGGCGATGAAGATGCAACTGCTGGTTCTGAAGTTAATCCTGAAGAACTAGACGAAGAGTAAAAAAAGCAATGCGCAAGATCCGCACCCCATATCTTCTACTCTTACCGGGTTTTGCGTTCCTCTTTACTTTCTTTATTTTGCCAATTATGAATTTGGCTCAGACATCAACCCAGACACCAGTTGGCGGGGGAGATACTGGCGAATACGAACAGACGCTGCGTTTTTCTAACTACCTCGATGCTTTCTTGGAAAATAAAGAACAATTTGGTCGCTCCTTTGTTTACGCCACTATCGCAACACTTTTAGCACTAGCAATTGCCTACCCGCTGGCATATGCCATCGCTCTTAAAGGTGGCAAGCTAAAGAACTTTATGTTGATTCTGGTGATTGCGCCGTTCTTCACTTCCTTCTTACTTCGCACTGTTGCCTGGAAGCAGATTTTGGGCGAAGAAGGCTTTGTAGTTCCAACCCTTCGAACCATAGGAATTATTAGCGATAGCACCACGTTGACATCGACATCCTTTGCAGTTGTTATGGGCATGACCTATAACTTCCTGCCATTTATGACGCTGCCACTTTATGCCTCGATCGATCGCATTGATCCACGCACACTTGAGGCATCTGGCGATCTATATGCAAATGGATTTACCACTTTCCGCAGAGTTACTTTGCCGCTCTCAATGCCAGGTGTTGTTGCGGGAACGCTGCTTACCTTTATTCCGGCAGCAGGTGACTATGTGAATGCGCATATTTTGGGCAGCCCGAATACCAAGATGATTGGTAACGTGATCGAGTCGCGTTATTTCAAGATCGTTGATTACCCAACTGCCGCCGCTCTTTCATTTACCTTAATGGCCGCTATTTTGATTCTGGTTACTGTTTATGTGCGCAAAGCCGGAACTGAGGAGTTGGTATGAGTCACAAGATTAAAGACGCCACGATTCCTCACATTCCAACTGGTGCCCGCATCTCACGTTGGATTGGCCGCAACTTAATTCGCATTTATGCGGTATTTGCTTTCACCTATCTCTTTATTCCAGTTGCTTACACTTTTGCCTTTTCATTTAATGACTCTGGAAAAACCAATTTAGTTTGGAAAGGCTTTACTCTTGATAACTGGCAGAACCCATGCGGCGCTCCTGAAGTTTGCACTGCGCTGGCAAATTCAATCAAGATTGGTTTCTTAGCCACTTTCTTTTCTACAATTCTGGGCACGATGATTGCATTCGCAATTGGTCGCTACAGCTTTAAAGGTCGTTCAACTTCTAACATATTAATTTTCTTGCCAATGGCGACGCCGGAAATTGTCTTAGGTGCGTCCATGCTTTCCTTGTTCTTGGTTTTCAAAATTAATCCTGGCTTCTGGCCCACAGTTATTGCGCATGTGGTTTTCTGTATCTCATTTGTGGTGGTTACCGTAAAAGCACGAATCGCCAGTTTAGATCCGCGCCTTGAGCAAGCTGCGATGGATCTATATGCAAACGAACGCGAAACTTTCCGCCGCGTGACTTTGCCACTTGTAGCACCAGGAATTGCTGCTGCAGCGTTACTCGCATTTAGCTTGTCTTTTGATGATTTCATCATCACTAACTTCAACTCGGGCACGTTAACTACATTCCCCAAGTTTGTTTACACCTCTGCCGCGCGCGGTATCCCGGCGCAAGCCAATGTGATTGGTTCGGCGATGTTTTTCTTAGCGCTAGCCATCGTGATAACTGGGCAGATTGTGGGTCGTAAGCGTAAAGTGAGCGCATGACCAATTACGGCAATTTGTACGGCCCCAGCTTTACCTTCTTAGGAATCCCGGCTTGTGATCTTGAGGTCCCAGCCAGTTATGCCGATGCAGATGTAATTATTTTGGGCGCCCCGATTGACTCGGGAACTTCTCACCGATCTGGTGCCAAATTTGGTCCGCAAGCAATTCGTGGCGGCGATTATTTGCCCCACGATGGCGAACGTCCGCACTTAGCACTTCGCACCGATGGGTTAAAAGATCTAAAAGTTTACGATGCTGGCGATTTATTAATGCCGGGCGGAGATCTTGTAGCTTCCCTTGAAGTACTAGCCAACGCCACTGAACAAATATCTCGCGCTGGCATAATTCCAGTAATTCTTGGTGGCGATCATTCAATCGCATCGGCCGATGTGGCAGGAATTGCTAAACATCGCGGGCTTGGCAAAATTTCCATGATTCACTTTGACGCACATGCCGATACTGGCGCTGATCAAATGGGTGCACTGGTTGGTCATGGCACACCAATGCGCAGATTAATCGATGGCGGTTTTGTGCGCGGTGATCGCTTCTTGCAATTAGGTTTGCGTGGTTACTGGCCAGATAACGAAACCCTAAATTGGATGCGTGATCAAGGAATGCGCAGCTATGAAATGACTGAGATCCATCATCGCGGTCTTGGCCCAGTACTTGATGAATCTTTTGCAACTCTTACCAACCAATGTGATGGCGTTTTCTTATCGGTTGATATCGATGTAGTTGATCCCGGAATGGCGCCAGGCACAGGTACTCCTGAACCAGGCGGCATGACTAGCCGTGAGCTACTTGAAGCAGTTCGTCGGATTTGTTTAGAGCTACCTGTTGTCGGAATAGATGTGGTCGAAGTTGCGCCCGCATTTGATAGCGCAGACATAACTGCAATCTTGGCTAACCGCGTAGTGCTTGAAGCCTTGAGTGCAATTGCTAAACGTCGTAATGGCACGCCATATTCACCAACTCAGAACTTGCTTGATCGTTAATAAATGCGCGATTTAGTAATTCTCGGTTCAACCGGGTCGATTGGTGTGCAAGCGCTCGAAGTAGTCGCTGCTAATCCAGCAGCGTTCAATGTGGTTGCAATTAGCGCATATGGCAATAATCCAGCGGTAATCATCGAGCAAGCGCGCACCTTTAAAGTGCAAGTTATTGGCGTAGTTATAAATGCCGATGTGATTCGCGAAGCGTTGCCAGGCGTTGCAGTTATTGATGGGCCAAGCGCTGCCACTGAGATTGCCGCAATTACTTGCGAAGTAGTTTTAAATGGCATAACCGGATCGATCGGATTAGGGCCAACGCTGGCTGCCCTGGAAGTAGGCAACAAATTAGCACTAGCAAATAAAGAATCATTAGTAGCTGCTGGTGAATTAGTAATGTCCCGCGCCACCGAAAATCAATTGATTCCAGTTGACTCTGAACATAGTGCGATTTGGCAGAGTTCACTCGCGGGCAAGAAGTCGGAAATTGCTAAGTTAGTTATAACAGCAAGTGGTGGACCATTTAGAAATCGCCGCGATTTGAGCGATGTGACAATTGCCGAGGCGCTGGCACATCCAACTTGGGAGATGGGTCAAGTAATAAGTATCAACTCAGCAACGCTAATGAACAAGTCACTTGAAATTATTGAGGCACATTACTTATTTGATATGCCATATCGCCAGATCGAAGCAGTGATTCATCCACAGTCAATTATTCATTCAATGGTTGAGTATGTTGATGGTTCAACTTTGGCTCAATTAAGTCCACCGAATATGAAAGGCCCAATTGCGTATGCCATTAATTGGCCAGTGCGATTACCGGGTGCTACCAAGACAATGGATTGGTCGCAGCAGCAAACTCTTGAATTTGAACCAATTGATAACGAGCGATTCCCAGTAATTGAACTTGCCCGTAGATGCGGCGAACTAGGTGGCGGGCTACCAGCAATTTTCAACGCGGCGAATGAAGTTGCAGTTTCCGCATTCTTAGCGGGCCAGATTTCCTTCACCTCAATCATTGAAAGTGTTGATTTAGCGGTGCAAAAGTTAGGTTCGGCTGTGAATCCAATTAGAGATCTAGCCGATGTCAGTGCCATCGAGAATGATGCCCGTAAAGTAGCGGGCGAGATCATTGAGAGAGTGGCGAAGTAATGGAATTTATTGGCGTATTGGCATTTGTGGCAGCACTGCTCTTCTCGGTGATGGTGCATGAATTTGGGCATTACATAACGGCGCGCAAATTTGGCATGAAAGTAACTGAATTCTTCCTTGGTTTTGGCAAGCGGATTTGGTCAACTCAACGGGGCGAAACTGAGTTTGGCATCAAAGCTATTCCCGCCGGTGGTTATTGCAAGATTTCTGGCATGACCGTTCGTGACGAGATGGATCTCGGTGAAGAAAATAGAGCATTCATTAGAGCGTCTTCGGGTCGCAAACTAATCGTGCTTGGCGCTGGCTCTTTTCTGCACTTTGTTTTAGGTTTTGTAATTTTGCTAATTCTCTTCATTGGTATCGGCACCAATCGCATTACGCCGCAAGTATCCCAAGTCTCAGATTGCATTCCAATTAGCACCGAAGCATGTACTAGCGCATCAGCTCCATCGCCAGCGAAAGCAGCTGGCATCAAAGCGGGTGATTACATTATGGCGATTAACGACAAGCCAGTTGAAAACTGGGTTGATGATGTTCAGTTAATCCGCGAATCTGCCAATCAAGAGTTAACGCTTTCGATTTATCGCGATGGCGAAAAAATCACAATTAACGCAACGCCAGTACTGCGGGTGGTTAATGGCGAAGCGCGCGGCGTTCTTGGAATTATTAATGATGTGGCAAATGTTCGAAGCGATCCAATTAAAGCCACAAAAGATTCAGTATCTTTGAGTAAAGAGTTTTTCTCCTCAAGCATCAAGTCACTAGTATCGCTGCCAGCAAAAATTCCAGCGCTCTGGGGCCAAACTTTCCAAGGTAAAGAACGAGATATAGATGGTTTGGTCGGAATCGTTGGTGTGGCAGCTGTTTCAGGGCAAGTTACAGCTTCTGATCAAATGACTTGGACCGAACGAATTGGTGCATTCCTGCTAATTGTGGCCAGCCTTAATTTCTTCGTCGGCGTCTTTAACTTGTTGCCGATCTTGCCGCTCGATGGCGGTCATATGGCGGTCGCAATTGCCGATGAAATAAGGGCGTTCTTTGCTCGCTTACGAGGAAAGCCGAAACCTAACCCAATAGATATAACGGTACTTACGCCAATTACGATGGTGGTCTTTCTATTATTGGCTGTGCTGACTGTCATGCTTCTTGTGGCAGACATTATTAATCCAGTTAATCTCAATCTTTAGCACCAGAGGCTGCTTTAGGGCAGAATAGCGCCATGGTTGATCTCGGAATTCCTGCTGCACCTCCTGCCGCTTTAGCCCCACGTCGTAAAACCCGCCAACTTCAGGTTGGCAAAGTTTCGGTAGGCAGCGATTCACCAGTGAGCGTGCAATCTATGTGCACCACCTTGACCTCTGATGTGAATGCGACCCTGCAGCAGATCGCCGAGTTAACAGCCTCTGGTTGCCAGATAGTGCGTGTTGCAGTGCCTAGCCAAGATGATGCCGATGCGTTGGCGCAGATTGCCAAAAAGTCACAGATTCCAGTCATTGCTGATATTCACTTTCAACCTAAATATATTTTTGCAGCTATTGATGCAGGTTGCGCGGCAGTTCGCGTTAACCCAGGCAATATCAAACAATTCGATGACAAAGTGAAAGAAGTTGCCAAGGCGGCCGGCGATGCTGGTATTCCAATTCGCATCGGCGTAAATGCAGGTTCGCTTGATCCACGTTTGTTAGCAAAATATGGAAAAGCAACTCCAGAAGCTTTAGTTGAATCGGCTATTTGGGAAGCATCGCTTTTCGAAGAGCATGGTTTTTCAGATATTAAAATTTCAGTAAAACACCATGACCCAGTAATTATGGTCAAGGCTTATCGCTTACTTGCTGCCCAAACTACTTATCCGTTGCACTTAGGTGTGACTGAAGCTGGCCCACTATTCCAAGGCACAATTAAATCTGCCACTGCATTTGGAATTTTATTAGCTGAAGGAATCGGAGACACAATTCGCGTTTCACTTTCAGCGCCACCAGTTGAAGAAGTTAAAGTCGGTATCTCTATTCTGGAATCTCTGAATTTACGCCAACGAAAGCTTGAAATTGTTTCTTGCCCTTCATGTGGCCGCGCCCAAGTAGATGTTTACACCTTGGCTGAACAAGTACAGGCTGGCCTAGAAGGAATGACTGTGCCACTTCGTGTTGCAGTTATGGGCTGCGTTGTAAATGGCCCAGGCGAAGCGCGCGAAGCAGATCTTGGTGTTGCATCAGGTAATGGCAAAGGCCAGATCTTTGTTAAGGGTGAAGTAATCAAAACGGTTCCTGAATCAATGATTGTTCAAACTTTAATTGAAGAAGCCATGCGTTTAGCTGAAGAGATGGAGGCTGCCGGCGTTGCATCGGGCGAGCCAGTTGTGAGCACTTCCTGATGCTAAAGATGTCGACGCTTTTTCTGCGCACCCTTCGTGATGATCCAGCTGATGCTGAAGTAGCCAGCCACAAACTATTGGTGCGCGCAGGTTATGTGCGCCGCATCGCGGCTGGAATCTACTCTTGGTTACCACTTGGCGTAATTACACTTCGCAATATTGAACGGGTTATTCGCGAAGAAATGGATGCGGCTGGCTTTCAAGAAGTTAACTTTCC
>JBIILF010000123.1:0-3096 GCA_044232785.1 Candidatus Planktophila sp.
CCGCATCGCAGTTGCAAATGTAAGCAGCGATCTCGCTTTTGAGAGTCCTTCAACTCCAGCTGAGATTTCAGCAGCAGTCAGTGCAGCAATCAGCACCGGCACTCCCCTGATTTTGACCGATATCCGTGGGCGCACCATCGTGGTGCCAGCCGATCGAATTGGGTTTGTAGAGATTGGCGAACAAGCCGAGCGTCGCGTCGGTTTCGGCTCTCTCTAACGTGACCATAACTTTCGCTGATCTACCACTTCGTAAATCAACTATTGATGCGCTAAACGCGCATGGCTTTACTTCGCCTTTCCCAATTCAAGAAGCAGTCCTTCCGATCGCTCTTTCAGATGGCGATGTTATTGGTCAGGCAAAAACCGGTACCGGAAAAACTTTAGGTTTTGGTATTCCGATTATTGAACGAATCATTGCGCCGCTAGATTCTGAATGGGAAACCCTTGAATTTAAAGGACAACCACAAGCACTAGTCGTTGTGCCAACTCGCGAACTTTGTGTTCAAGTAACTAAAGATATTGCTGAACTTGTTGGCAATCGTGGAATCCGAGTTCTTGCTGTTTATGGTGGCCGCGCATTTGAGCCACAGATTGAAGCTCTCGAACAAGGCGTTGAAATTGTGGTTGGAACACCAGGGCGATTATTAGATCTATATCGGCAAGGTCAGTTGAAGTTAAAGAATGTTTCGCGCTTAGTATTAGATGAAGCCGACGAGATGTTAGATCTTGGCTTCTTGCCTGATGTTGAGAAAATTTTCACTAGCACCCCTAATCGCCAACAGACCATGCTCTTTTCAGCAACCATGCCTGGTGACATCATCGCCCTTGCTCGTCGCTTCATGAATCAGCCAGTGCATATTCGCACGCAAGATAATGAAGACGAAGGCGCTGTTGTTTCAAAAATCGAACAACACGTTGTACGTGCCCATGCTCTAGATAAGATCGAAATGCTGGCTCGCATATTGCAATCTGAAGGTCGCGGCCCAACCATTGTGTTCTGCAGAACTAAGCGAACTTGCCAGAAGACTGCCGATGACTTGTTAGAGCGCGGATTTAGGTCAGATACGATCCATGGCGATCTTGGCCAAGGTGCTCGCGAAAAAGCTCTAAATGATTTTAAAGCTGGAAAGTCTGATGTTCTTGTTGCAACCGATGTGGCAGCGCGCGGAATCGATATTGATGGCATTACACACGTAGTTAACTACCAGTGCCCAGAAGATGAGAAAACTTACGTGCACCGTATCGGGCGTACTGCACGTGCAGGCGCTCACGGCATTTCAGTTACTTTTGTGGATTGGGACGAACTAGCCCGCTGGAAAATGATTGATACTGCCTTAAATTTAAATCTCGGCGAGCCAGAAGAGACTTACTCATCATCTGATTCACTTTTCACAAAATTCAAAATTCCAGCAGGTTCAACTGGTCGCATGAATGTAGCGAAGAAAGTAGCTCCAGTTAAGAGCGAAAAGCCAGTCAGTAAAAGTGCGCCAGCAAAGGAAAAGCCAAAAACTGAGCGAGTAAAGCGCGAGCGTGTTCGCACTAAGCGCATTGCAGATTAGAAAATATTTAACTCTTCGAGCAAGGAATAAGTAGCGTCACGATATTGCTGAGCTACCTCAGAATTTTTCGCATCAGTTAACACACTGACCATTTTAGCTTCAGCTACCAAAACTTCTGGTGCAATCGAGATTCGGCCATCGAGCAGATCCAGCTCATTTGAAATCACTTGAGCCAATTCTGAATTGTTATCTACATAGTAAGGAAGAGCCTTGCAGGGCGCTGAAGTAATTTTCAATACTGCGAGTGCGCCTCTTAGCGAATGAATACTTTCGCGAACTGGCAGGATCACTAACCGAGCTAACTTTAATATCTGGTCTAAGTCGGCAGTTAAAAGTGGTGGCGTATCAACTAAGACTAAATCGTATTTAGTCGGTATCTCAGATAACAGTGCAGCCAACGAATCAGTTGCCGAATGTGGCCGTAAATCAAAGCGTTCGCTGCAATTAATTAGATTTTCACGAGTTCGTTCATGGCCAAGTTTAAAAGTTAACGCACCAGTTGAATCCAAATCAACCAACAACGCTTTCTTGCCATATTCTGCAGATGCGACGGCCAATGCGTGGGCCAAAGTAGTTTTGCCAACGCCCCCGGCAAAGTTAGCTATTGCGACAACTGGAGTGCTCATGCAGCGTTCACTCCCCAACGAATTTTTGCTTCAATTAACACCGGCGGAAATAGCGCCTCAAGCGGCAGAGCTAACAAACTTTTACGCATAGCTATCATCGCAATATCAGTTGCAACACCATGTCCGGGCAGAGTTGGCCAACCATAAAGTGAGCGAGCCCAATTAGGTAAAGCGTTACCGGCAAGTGCTGCAATAGCTGCCCATAGCGGGGCGGCAGGTGTGGCAAAGCGAACTGCAGTAGGCAATGGTGGCAAAGTTAAAAACAACGCAGCACGTTTGGCATCATCACTAGCGCTTAATTCTGGCGAAATATCGCTGAAGTAACGCTTCATTTCAGAGACTGAACTTGGAACCTGAGATTTAGCAATCCCCACTAATTCAGCAAATAAAACCATTTCGGCTACATATTGATCTCGTTCTGCTGCAGATAATGTGAGCCCAGATCTAACTGCCACATCTAGAAAGGAATCAACCATCGCCATATGCACCCAGAGCAAAAGTTTTGGATCATCGAGGCCGAGATGGCTATGAACTTTACGTACTCGGGTTGCTAATTGATTTGCTTCTGCTGGTGTTCCAAAAGTTAAGGTGGTTACGTAATCGCCAGTGCGCTGCAATCTTCCCCAAGCATCTTCCCGAAAATTAGAATGCTCGGCGACTCCAGCCATCGCTTGCGGGTGGAGTGCTTGCTGAAAAAGAGCTCTGATCCCACCAATTAACATGGCTGGATCAGAATGAATCTTCCAAGTAATTGAAGAAGGTGCAAATAAACCTAACTCGACGATACTCATTGCGCTATGAAGGCTCTAATCGCATCGACCAGCATCTGAACCGAAATCGCCGCAAGTAAAAGACCAGCTATGCGGGCTACCAGATTTACGCCAGCTTCCTTAATTACTTTCAAGATTGTG
>JBIILF010000124.1:0-3088 GCA_044232785.1 Candidatus Planktophila sp.
CCCTGCTCCGGATTGGAAAGTTAATCCGCAAACTTCTCAGGTTCGTGCTGGCGTAACCCGTACTGGGTTTGGCGAGACATCTGAAGCGCTCTTTCTAAACAGTGGTTTTACCTACTCTTCTGCGCAAGAAGCTGAAGATTCATTTACTGATGAAACGGATCACTTTGTTTATAGCCGTTTTGGAAATCCAACAGTTGCAATGTTTGAAAATCGCTTAGCCGAACTTGAAAGCGCCGAATATTGTGTTGCTACCGGTTCTGGAATGTCTGCCATGTTCGCATCGGTTGCATGCATGGTTAAAGCCGGTGATCGTGTTGTTGCAACTGCGGCGATGTTTAGCTCTTGTCACGTTGTACTAACTGAATTTTTGCCTGCTTGGGGCGTTGAAGTTGAACTTGTAAAAGGCACCGATGAAAAAGTTTGGGCTGAAGCGCTAAGCAAACCCACCAAAGTTGTGTTCATCGAATCGCCAAGTAATCCGTTGATGGAAATTGTTGATATTCGAATGATTTCTGACTTGGCGCATAAAGTAGGTGCAACCGTGATCGTCGATAACGTTATGGCATCACCAATCATGCAGCGTCCACTCGAACATGGTGCCGATGTAGTTATGTATTCTGCAACAAAACATATTGATGGCCAAGGTCGCGTACTTGCTGGCGCGGTGCTCGGTAGTTTCGGTTACATCAACGAATACTTCAAACCATTTTTCCGCCATACCGGTCCGTCGTTGAGTCCATTTAATGCTTGGGTGCTTTTAAAGTCACTTGAAACCTTAGATATGCGCGTTGAGCGCATGGCAAATAATGCGCAACAAATTGCTGAGTACCTATCAACTCGACCGGAAATTGAATTAGTTAGTTTCCCTGGCTTGCCTTCTCATCCAGGTCACGAGCTAGCCAAGAAGCAAATGACTGGGTTTGGAACCACTATCGGCATCACTTTCAAGGGCTCCAAGAAAGATGTCTATAAGTTTATGGATGCCTTGCGAATCATTGATATTTCTAACAATTTAGGCGATAGCAAGTCACTTATAACCCACCCAGCTTCAACCACTCATCGCCGTTTAAGCCAGCAAGATCAACTCGCTATGGGGATTACCGCAACTACTTTACGTCTTTCAGTTGGTCTAGAGCACAGCGATGATCTAATTAAAGATATTGCCCAAGCGTTAGCTTAATTTTATTTAGATTAAAACTGCAGCAACTAACAACACCGAATACAGACTTAAGTAAGTAATTGACCATTGGAAAACTTTGGCTGCAACTTTTCCGTAATCTGGATTACCGCCACGAAGTTGCGCTAACTCATAAGCAAAGATTGCAGCAAGGATTGCATTAACAATCTGCACCCAGATTCCAAGTTCGGCTAAATAAATTGTTACAACTGAAGCGATAAACATCGCAATAGTGTGGAACCACATCTGTCCATGCAAATTCTTTTGGGAAGTTACTCCTGGCAACATCGGAATTCCAGCCGCGTTGTAATCATCTTTATATTTAATTGCTAACGCCCAAAAATGTGGCGGTGTCCAAAAAAAGATTACCAAGAAAAATGCCCAAGCAATATTTGATAAATCATTAGTGACTGCAGCCCAACCAATTAACACTGGCATGCAACCGGCAATCCCGCCCCAAACAATATTCTGTGCTGTACGGCGCTTTAACGCCATCGTATAAATAACCACATAGAAAACAATTGCAAATAAAGTTAAGTAAGTTGCTAGTGGTGTTGTGAAGAACCAAAAAATTAGTAACGAAAGAAGCCCAACAATCGTTGCAAAAATCATTGCTTCTCTGCGCGAGATAACACCAGTTGCAATTGGCCGTTGGGCAGTTCGTTGCATCAACTTATCGGTTTCACTTTCGATCACCATGTTGAATGCATTCGCACTTCCAGCGGCAAGAGTTCCGCCTAGAATTGTGGCGATAGAAAGCCCAACGGATGGAATGCCATTCTGGGCCAGAACTAAAGCCGGCAAGGTGGTCACGAGTAAAAGCTCGACTACTCGCAATTTCATGAGGTCGATATAGCCCCGAATCCGAAGATCTGAGTTCTTATCTGGCTGATTTACGCTCACGGAGCAAGGCTACTAACTTAAATACACAGCACACACCGCTGGCGTTCCCAGAAGGCTCACAGGTAGGTCAGTTATTTTCTGCTCATGGAAAACAATCAGAAGCCAGAATGGTTCGAACTAGCTGATAACGATCAGCCAGTAAATCGCAAATCAAAGAGCAAGGTATCTGTGTCAACACGCAGCCTAACCTTTATCTTGGCAGGCATCTTGGTTGTGCCCTTGGGCGCTGGATTGGCTCTTCTCACACACAAGGATAAGTCAGCAATTGCTACTGAAGCATTAACTTTGACTCAGGATTCTCCAGCCCCTTCTAGTCCAGCTCAAACGCTGACTGGTAACACAATCTCTACTCCAACTGCATCAGAGTCGTCACCTGCTGCAATTGCGCCACCAGCTTCCTCGGCATCAAATGACATCATTCTGCCCCCAACCAAAAAGGCTGATGATGATGACGAAGACGAAGACGAAGACGAAGACGAAGACGATGAAGAAGAAGATGACGACGAAGAAGAAGATGACGACGAAGAAGATGACGACTAACTAGTTGCATTACCCTTGGCGCATGCGCCGTGTCTTACTTCTAGTTCTTCTCTTCTCATTAGCAGTACCTCAATTTACTAATGCTGAAGTTACCTCTGATCAGACCAAGTTAGCTCTAGTCAAAACTATTACTGGTGATATCAGCCCTAAATCTGTTCGTTCTTCGGGCACCGGTTTAGTTAGCGCGCATAACATGATGTATCGCCATTCGGTCACTATTTATGATTCCAATACTCAAGAGCTAATCAAGCGAATTCCAGACTCAGTTAAGTTAAGCGATTTTGGCTATACGAAATATTCCGGGACTTATAAAGGCTCACCAGTTGAAGGCGCTTTCTCCCCCGATGGTCTATATCTATATGTAACTAATTATGCGATGTATGGCAAGGGCTTTAATAAAGAGGGAACCGATATCTGTTCGCCTGCAAATGGCTTTGATTCCAGCTTTGTTTATCGGATTAATTTAAG
>JBIILF010000125.1:0-3082 GCA_044232785.1 Candidatus Planktophila sp.
AACTACGCGCGCAGTTGTCGCTGTTGGCTGCATGGCCGAGCGTTATGGCGCCGAATTAGCTGCCGCGTTACCTGAAGCTGATGCAATTTTAGGCTTCGATGATTACCAAGATATTTCGGCTCGCTTACAATCAATCGTTGCTGGCAATTCACATGTATCGCACACACCGCGCGATCGCCGCGCTTTGCTACCGATCTCACCAGTTGACCGCGCTGCCAAACGCGATGAAACTTTAGAAATTGCACCGCGCAAACGTTTAACCGATACCCCATGGGCACCGCTAAAGATTGCAACCGGTTGTGATCGTCGTTGTTCATTCTGCGCAATCCCATACTTCCGTGGCGCATTTGTTTCACGTCGCCCAACCGAGGTAATCGAAGAAGGCCATTGGTTAGCCGAAAGTGGGGCGACTGAACTTTTCTTGGTTAGTGAGAATACAACTTCATACGGAAAAGATCTGGGCGACTTAACTTTGATGGAAAAAGTGTTGCCTGAACTAGTTCTTATTCCGGGTGTGCAACGGGTTCGTTTGTCTTACCTGCAACCAGCTGAAATGCGCCCATCATTATTGCAAGCCATGATTGCAACTGAAAAAGTTTCACATTACTTTGATTTAAGTTTCCAGCATAGCAGTGCCACAGTTCTGCGTCGTATGCGTCGATTCGGCGATAACGAGAAATTCCTGCATCTAATCTCACAAATTCGTGCGCTCTCACCAACTGCTGGAATTCGCTCGAACTTTATTGTGGGCTTTCCTGGCGAAACCGAAGAAGATTTCAACGAGCTAGTCGAATTCTTAAGCAAAGCCCAACTCGATGCCATTGGCGTCTTTGGTTATAGCGATGAAGATAATACTGAGGCGCTTGATCTTGCCGATAAGTTGCCCGAAGAAGTAATTAAACAGCGAGTTGAAACCCTGTCATCATTGGCTGATAACTGGGTATCTGATCGCGCCGCATCACGTATTGGCGAAGAAGTAATTGTTTTAATCGAAGATGCGGATTTACAAGAGGGTCGCGCGGATCATCAAGGCCCTGAAGTAGATGGCACCACTTCATTTATCGGTACCTCATTTAAAGTTGGCCAATATGTTAAGGGCGTGGTCGTAGATTCTTTGGGCGCAGATCTAGTAGCTGAGGCAATTGGATAATCCAATGGTTAAAGAACTAAACCTGCCTAATGCTTTAACAATTGCCCGAATTTTATTCTTACCTTTAGGTGCTTATGCGATCTTTAAAAACGGTGGCGATGACCAAACTTGGCAATGGATTGCTTGGGTCATCTTCTTTCTAATCGGAATGACTGATGTTTTAGATGGCAAGTTAGCGCGTAGCCGTAATTCGGTTACTGAACTTGGCAAGTTTCTAGATCCAGTGGCAGATAAGGCAATGATTGCAACTGCGATGATTTCGCTTTCAATTTTAGATCGCCTGCCCTGGTGGATCACGATCGTTATTTTAACTCGCGAAGTATTTATTACCTTATTCCGTTTAGCGATCATCAAGCGCGGAGTAATCCCAGCTAACCGCGGCGGAAAACTAAAAGCCATGTTCCAAGGATTTGGCGTTGGTTTTTATGTGATGCCGATTTCATCTTCCCTCTATTGGTTCCGTGATGGTTTTATGTATATCGCAATCGCGCTAACTCTTGGTACTGGAATTTATTATGTGCGAGCTGCACTGAAATGAAAGAAGAGTTCGCAGGCCTAACTGATATTTTGGCAATCTTGCGCCAACGTGGTGAAACTATCTGCGTTGCCGAATCGCTAACTGGTGGGGGATTGGCAGAAGCTCTGACTTCGCTGCCTGGGTCATCTGAAATATTTAACGGTTCGATAACGGCGTATCAATCACAGATTAAGATTTCACTCTTAAGCGTTCCGGCTGAATTGATTTCGGAATTTGGAGTTGTGAGCGAAGAGGTAGCAGCTGCGATGGCTGGCGGGGTTAAAGAGTTAATGAATTCAACCTGGTCGATCTCAACTACTGGGGTAGCTGGCCCAGGTCCGTCCGATGGGGTGGCAGCCGGCACAGTATGGGTTGCCATTGATGGGCCGATTTCGCAGACTTTGCAATTAGAACTATCGGGCACGCGTGAAATTGTTCGAAACGCAACAATTGCAGGTGCAATTGCGGCATTTGCCCGTATCCTTAAGACACTGTAACCGCACTACTTAATTCGAAGGGAGCACTGCAATGGTCGTTCTACTACGCACCAGCGTTGGTCAATCTCTTCGTGATGCTCGCACTTCACAAGGTCGCACACTTCGCGATGTTGCACGCGATGCTCGTGTATCACTTGGTTACTTATCTGAAGTTGAACGCGGTCAAAAAGAAGCTTCTTCTGAACTTCTAAATGCAATTTGTTCCGCACTTGGCCTAACTCTTTCGAGTGTTATTTCAGATGTCTCACGCGATATTTCTTCACGCGAAGCCATCAAGTTGACCGTAGTTGACGCCGCTTAATAACGCACCCACTTACCAACGGCAGGGTGCAATACATCGTCGCACTGAAGAAGCAATTCTTTCCACCACAAAATCTTTGATTGCCCAAAAAGGCTTATCTGCAACAACCATGATTGATATTTCAGCTGAATCACAAGTTTCTCGTGCCACTCTCTATAACCACTACCGCGATAAGAACGCCGTAGTTCAAGCGTTGTTGGCTAGCGAGTTAATCAGATTAAAAGAGTTAATGGTAAATATTGGAACACCAGCAGCAGTTCTAGAGCGTTTATCTCTAGAGATATCTGGCGATGAATCGCTCAAGATGATGCGGTTAAGTGATCCAACTGCGCTTGCCTTTGCATTAACAGATAGCGCGAACCCACTCTGGCTGGAATTTCATGCGGCAATATTGGACATTACAAAACTCGATGTTTGCACATCTCTGGCTGTGGCTTGGTTAAAGTCACAAGTTTTAGCGCCAATCACGCCTCAGCAATCTGCCGATGAGGCAGCGTTATTAGTTGAGCGCACTCTTTTTTAAATGCGCATCTCAGACTTACGCGAGCGAATAGAACTCTCATTCGGCGCTGATTGGGCACCTTCATTTTGCAAAGATATAGCTATCTCTGAACTAG
>JBIILF010000126.1:0-3078 GCA_044232785.1 Candidatus Planktophila sp.
TCCAGGTCGAACTTGCAAAACCGCAATCGGTGTTTCTATCGTTGGTTCAAGTTCAGAGATTTCAAAGGTTGGTGGAATTTCATAACTTTGAGCTTTACCTACTTTTTTAACATCGCCTTTAATTCGATCTAACCGGAAGTTTCTGATCGCGCTCTTCTCTAAATCCAGGCCAATCAAATACCAATGTGATTTACGCGCCTGCACCCCGTAAACCTGCAGTTCGCGTCGTTGGGCTACTCCTTGCGGATTTGAGTAATCAAATTCGATAGTTGTCATTGAGGTAAGAGCATCTAGCGCACTTCGCAGATTTTCATCAGTTCCAACCAACTTTGGCGCCATGCTAGGTAACTGTGATGAATCACTATCTACGCCCATAGAAGTAAATTTACGAAGTGCTTGCTCAGATAGATCTGTGAAGGCAGCATCTTGCCAAGCTTGCGCAGCTAATGAAAGTAAAGTGACTTGAGTTGTTGTTAAGTTGCGTAGTGAGAGCGCGTAATTTTCGGGACGAATTCGATATCCGGCTTCATCATCAAATAGTGGGTCTAGTCCCCCAACTTCAATTTGAATACCGAGTTTGCGTAGATCATCTTTATCGCGTTCGAACATGCGTTCTTTCGCTTCGGCATTACCTTCGTAACCTTCGATATTTCGAAATATTTCATTTTTCGTCAGGTAGCGTTTAGTAGCCAATAGTGCAATCGTTAAATTAACTAGGCGTTCATTCTTCCGCGACACCATAAACTCCTTTCGCTGGCCGACGTCTACGTGCTAATACTTCTACACCCGGCGCCATTCGACGACTAATAATAAGGAAGCCAGTATGAGCGATCATGCGTTGTTGTGGACGAACAGCTAAACCTTCATGATGCCAACCGCGAATCATAGATTCGTTGCTCTCTGGCTCGGTAAAACGTCCATCAGCTTTAAGCGCTTCAGCAGTTGCTGATAATTGCGTGGTGGTTGCTACATAAGCTAAGAAAACACCGCCTGGCCGCAGAACATTTGCTGCCATATCCACACATTCCCACGGGGCTAACATGTCGAGGACTACGCGATCGAATTGATGTGAGAACTCTTGTTCTTGCACGGAACCTAAGTCGCAACTCCAGTTACCTGGAACTTCACCGAAATAATCAGCCACATTTGCTTTGGCAATATCGGCAAACTCTTCGCGCCGTTCAACAGAATGGACCATGCCTTCGGCGCCAACTGCACGCAATAAAGTTATGGTTAATGCTCCGCTACCAACACCAGCTTCAAGCACGCGGGCACCGGGATAAATATCGGCAAAACCTAAAATGAATGCGGCATCTTTCGGATAAACAATGGTTGCACCGCGTGGCATTGAAAGTACGTAATCGCCAAGAAGTGGTTTAAAGGCGGTAAATTTCAAACCTGCCGTGGTGCTAATTACTGAACCTTCCGGAATTCCAACTAGTTCATCGTGAACAATCCAGCCTTTATGGGTGTGCCACTCTTTTCCGGCTGTAATAGTTAACGAATACATCTTTCCTTTTGGGTCGGTTAACTGAATTCGATCACCATAGGCGAAAGTGCCAGCTTGCAGCGAGGCAAGTGACTTGGGAGCCGGCGTTGTTTCGGACATGAGCGCATCCTAGTTCAGGCTTGAGGCGAAAGTCAGCCCAACTTTGTCGCATCGATGGCCTATCTTGAGCGCATGTCTAATCTGCGGTTATCGCCAAGTCGGGTTTCAGATTTTACGAATTGTCCGCAACTCTACAAATATCGCAGCATTGATAAATTACCTGAGCCACCAAGCATTGATGCCGAACGTGGAACGTTGGTTCATACCGTTCTGCATGATCTCTTCGAATCCCCTGCCCCTGAGCGAAACCTCACTACAGCAATCGAATTACTACCATCGAGGTGGGCTGCGCAATTAGCAGCAAAACCAGATTTAGCACCACTAATTAGCAATGAAAAAGAATGGATTGATCGAGCGAATTCGCTTTTAGAAACTTACTTTAAGTTGGAAAAACCCGAAACTTTCGAACCCAGCTTTCGTGAGTTGCATCTGGAATTTGATCTGAATTCGGATCTCTACTTACATGGTTACGTAGACCGGTTAGATGTTGCGCCAACTGGCGAAGTTCGCATCGTGGATTATAAAACTGGAAAATCACCCAAGGCTGGTTGGGAAGCTAAAGCGCTCTTTCAACTGCAAGTTTATGCTCTGCTTTATTACAAAACTAATAACGTACTTCCGCGACTATTGATGTTGATCTACTTAGGAGATGGCGCGTTAGTGAAAAGTACGCCAACTTTGGCAGATTTGAATTCAACCGAAGCGACTTTGGTGCGAATCGCGAATGAAATCAAGAACGCTATAGAAAAAGATATTTGGCCAACAAAACCTTCACGACTTTGCGATTGGTGTTTCTTTAAAGCGATTTGTCCTGCTCATATTTCGTAGCGAGTTTCTGGAAATCCCAATTCGCTAGTGAAGTTGTCACATCAACTCGACCATTTTTCTCGATCGGCACTAAGTGTGGAACTGCTAACACCCAAGCTCCTGATGCTTTGGCAGCCGTTACACCAGTCAATGAATCTTCCAGAATTAGACAATTAGTAATCTCATGTCCCCCGCTGCTGGCGGCAAGTAAATAGCCTTCAGGGTCTGGTTTAGAAACTTTTACATCGTCGCTTGAAATTGATCGAATAAAAGGATTGATCGCAAAATTCTGCAGCGCGGCATCTACTAACGAGCGCGGACTAGCCGAAACCAGCGTTAGTTCTACATTGTTCTCACGTAAATCTTGAATCAATTCAAAGGCGCCAGCCATCAAAGGTAATTCACCTTGGAACTTCTCAACCATTCGCTCGATAATCTCGCTAGTTAATGACGCACCATCACGCTTTCCACCAATTAAAGTTGACATGTAATTGCCAACCCGATCAAGTGGGCCACCTAAACATGCGGCTTGATCTGACTCTAGCCACTCATAACCGTACTGGGCCATCATTTGGGTTTCGGATTCCAGCCAGAGTGGTTCGGAATCTATAAGCAACCCATCCATATCAAAAAAGACGGCGCTATAAAATCTTTCGTCAGCG
>JBIILF010000127.1:0-3070 GCA_044232785.1 Candidatus Planktophila sp.
AACGACTAGCTGTTCCGGTTTTTCCAGCAACTCGATAACCTGGGATTGCAGCAGATGGCGCAGTTCCATTTCCAGAAACCACGCTCTCCATCATCAGACGAACTTTGTCTGCTGTTTCAGCGCTAACGACGCGCTCATTTGTTCGGGGTTTCGAAGGTGTGAAGTTTCCATTTGCTTCATTTGTGCCTGCAATAACAGTTGGTGAAACCCGAACTCCATTATTGGCAATAGTGGCAAACACGCTGGTTGCCTGCATTGCGGTGAGTGAGTATCCCTGACCGAATGCAACAGTTGGAGCTGTAGTGCCTGACCAATCTGAAACTGGACGCAAGATTCCTCTTGACTCACCAGGCAAACCAGAACCTGTGCTGACGCCAATGCCAAACTTAGTTAAGTAATCATGTAATTGATTATTAGTAAGTTTCTCGCCAATCATGATTGTTCCAGTGTTGCTTGATACAGCCAGAACTCCAGAAGTTGTTAAACGTTGTTTCGGGTGAGGTTCGTGATCATGAAAAAAGCTTCCAGCTCGTTTAATTTTGTAGGGAATGGTAAAAACTGTAGTTGGTGTTACTTTGTTTTCTTCAATTGCTGCAGCGATCGTCATAATTTTTCCGGTCGAACCAGGTTCATATACATCTTGGACCGAAGGGTTACGCATGGCAGCTAGTGAAATACTGTCACGATTATTTAAATCAAAAGTTGGGGCTGTTGCATGAGCTAAAATTGCACCAGTCTTAGGATCCATCACAATTACGGTTCCGCTGCTTGCACGAGAAGACTTAACAGCTTCGGCGATGGCTTTAGATGCAACCCATTGAATGTCCCGATCAATTGTTAATCTAATTGAGGTTCCAGCTTTAGCTGCAATAATTTCAGATTGTGATCCAGGAATTTCAGCGCCATAGCCATTGGCATATGAATACTTTCCGTTGGTGCCAGTGATAATGGAATTCATACTGGATTCCAAACCAGTAGCGCCAGTTCCCTCTTGATTTACAAAGCCGATTAGCGAAGCTACGAGTGAGCCAGATGGATATTCGCGAATATAGGCGCGCTCTGGGTAGAAAGCGGTAATACGTTGATCAAAATCTTTAGGTTCAAGCGCTTCGTTATGTTCAGAAATTGCGTTCTTTAGCGTTGTCCAGATTGCTGGCTTTGCATTGCGATAGATCAATTTCCATTTTAGCTCGCCAGTAAATAGCGGCTGCAGCTCTGAAACCGGCATGCCCAAGATTGGGGAGGCAAATTTGGCGGTAAATGCTGGATTAGAGATTGCGCTCTGATCCACCACGATGTTTATTGCATTAACGCTCTTAGCCAGTGCCACACCATTTACATCGGTAATCGTGCCCCGAGGTGCCTGTAACGTCGCGACATTCTCCATCTCGTTAACAGCCCAAGTACGAATTGAGCTGGCAGTAACTACTTGAACCCAAAATACTTTTACCGCAAAAATCACCATAATGATTAGCGTCAGCGCAATGAGTATTTGAATGCGCTTGCGAGCTAAAGTGAAATTACCCAATTGATCCTCCGGCAACTGCATCAAGATCTAGGAACTGTGGGTTATCAGATGGCTTCATGCCCATTTCGGTAGCTGCTGCAGCTAAGGACATTGGTGATGAAATTCGATCTAGCTGACGTATATACGCCTCACGCTGATCAGTTAATAGACGAGCTTCTAGTTGTAATTTAGAAAGTTTAAAAGCATCTTGTGCAAGTAGCGTGTTTACAAATAGCAGCGAAACTAGGCCCAATACTCCGATACCAGTTAAGAAGAGCATGAAAACTTTTTGATCAGCTCTTTTGTCGATATCAATTTTTGGTACCAAGCGAAGAGCGACTTCAGATGAGCGCTCAATTACTTTCTGCTTGGAGCGAGTAATCGCTGGAGCTAGCGCTGTCATTGCCATTACGCGGCCACCCGTTCTATTGCACGTAGACGAACAGATTGCGCGCGTGAATTTGCGGCAATCTCTGATTCACTTGGTAGAACTGAACCGCGAACACAAAGTGCGAATTTCGCGGCAAACTCTGGAAGTTCCATGGGCAAATCACGTGGAGTGCCTGAAGTAGTGGCTTGAGTAAAAAACTCTTTAACAATGCGATCTTCGAGCGATTGGAAAGACATAACTACGAGTCGACCGCCTACTTTGAGAAGTTCAAGAGCTTGTGGAATTGCTCTGTTAACTGCGCCAAGTTCGTCATTAGTTTCAATACGTAGCGCTTGGAATGTTCGCTTAGCAGGGTTGCCGCCGGTGCGACGAGTTGCAGCAGGAATGCTCTCTTTAACTAAAGTTGCAAGCTGTGCAGTTGAATTCAATGGTGCCTTCGCGCGCTCTTTAACGATGTTTTCAACGATGCGAGTGGCAAATTTTTCTTCGCCATAAGTACGCAGTATTCGGACTAGCTCACCAGGTGCATATGAATTAAGAATTTCACTCGCAGTAATTCCGGTCGAACGATCCATGCGCATATCAAGTGGCGCATCTTGCGAATAAGAGAAGCCGCGTTCACTTTGATCTAGTTGCATCGATGAAACGCCAAGATCGAAAAGAATTCCATCAACTTTTTGAAATCCGAAACTATTTACCACATCAGTAATTTCGTCAAAGATCGCGTGACTAAAGTTTGTCCGATTCTCAAACTTTGCCAACCGCGCTTTAGCTTTAACGATTGCATCTAAATCACGATCAATTCCAATTAAAACTAAATTAGATTTTGACTCAAGAAGTGCTTCGCTATGTCCACCTAAACCAAGAGTTGCATCCACAACTACAGGGGTTTCAGATTTATTAATTGCAGGGGCGAGAAGTTCAATGCAGGTATCTCGCATTACTGAAATATGTTCTTGCATCATCTCCCCCTTTCATTAACTTGCTCTCGTGTCCTGCTTTACTGCTTGTGTTCCACGTCTTGTTTTTCGTTATCGCTATCTGCTCTGGTCACCGCCGGCCGACGGATTTTCTTAAACGGCACCGGGGAAGGGGCGCCGTTTTCGTAGGGTCGGCGGTGGCCAAAAGAGATAGTGGTTAGATCAAAAGAGACCTGGGAACACCTCCTCGGA
>JBIILF010000128.1:0-3030 GCA_044232785.1 Candidatus Planktophila sp.
CTGCCGATGGCGTAGTTGAAGTTCCAGGTGTCAAAGTTGCAGTCGTAGATACAGTAGGCGCTGGCGACACAGTAGGTGCGATTATTGTCGAGGCAGTTATTCAGCGCGGAATTGTGAATTTAACTGGTTCAAATTTGAAAGAAGTTTTACATCGTGCTGCAGTTGCAGCTGCGATAACTTGTTCAAGAGCCGGAGCCCAACCACCCCGCGCATTTGAACTAACTGAAGCACTTGAGCGGAAGTAATATGCAATTCATTGATGATGCCGAATTTCAAATAAATATTGACTTAGATCAAGGCGCACGTATCGCCTCACTTATTTGGCGAGATATGCAGTTCACTCTGCCATTTCGTGGCACGCCCTTAAATTATGGCTGGTATGGCATGGGGCCTTGGGCTGGACGTGTTCGCGATGGCTTGATTACTGGCGCAAATGGCCAAGAACACCAGCTGCCACAGATTTTTGATCCGCCAAATGCACTGCACGGCTTTGGTTTTACTTCATCTTGGCAAGAAATTGGCCCTGGTCGTTCGTTATTGCACTTACCTGCACCATATGGCGGCGCAACACTTGAACAAACAATTGAAGTTTTAGATGATGCAATTCGTTGGTCGCTGGAATACGAACCTGGAGATTGTGATTTACCTGCTTGGCTTGGCATGCATCCTTGGTTTGCACGTGATTTAGATCGTGGCGGTAGCGCAGTCATCGATTTCTCGGCAAATAAAATGTTGCAAAGAGGTTCAGATGGCTTACCTACTGGTGAATTAATTAAACCAACATCTGAACCTTGGGACGATGCTTTCACTGGGATCATCGGTACTCCAGCAATTATTTGGGAAGATGTTGCTCGTATTGATATCGAATGCGACGCACCTTGGTGGGTTGTTTACAGTGAAGATTCCGAAGGTGTTTGTATCGAACCGCAAACCGCACCACCTGATGCTGCGAATCTTGGAATTACTGGCGAGCATTACATTGAAGCGTTATTTGTTTTCACCGAAGAGTAAAAGAAAAGGAATCTCAATTGATCAATCGTGACCATCTAGAAAAACTAACTCAGCGCGAGAAAGCGCGATTTCTAAAACTTCACCCAAAGAGCGGTGAACTTTTTGAAAAAGCTAAGAGTTCAATGCCCGGTGGAGTTCCGATGTCTTGGATGGCTAAGTGGCCTGGCGATTACCCAGTCTTTATTGATCAAGCTAAAGGCGCGCACTTTACCGATGTCGATGGAAATTCATATATGGATTTTTGTTTAGGTGATACCGGATCGATGACTGGCCATTCACCAGATGCGACAGTTGCTGCGATTCGCGAACAAGCAGGCAAGGGCATTACCGCAATGTTGCCAACGGCCGATGCCGCGATTGTTTCTGCTGAGTTAGCTAGCCGTTTTGGTCTGCCGCTCTGGCAATTTACGGTTTCAGCCACCGACGCTAATCGCCATGTAATTCGCTATTCCCGCCTACTTACTGGCCGTTCGAAGATCGTTGTTATCGATCGCTGCTATCACGGTTCAGTAGATGAAACTTTTGCCACCTTAGATGCAAGTGGAAATACCGTAGCCCGCGAAGGAAATATCGGTGCTCCTGTAGCACTTGATCAAACAACCCGAGTAGTTGAGTTCAACGATATCGCAGGTATGGAGAAAGC
The DNA here is from genome assembly GCA_044232785.1 of Candidatus Planktophila sp. Taxonomy (GTDB): domain Bacteria; phylum Actinomycetota; class Actinomycetes; order Nanopelagicales; family Nanopelagicaceae; genus Planktophila. The sequence continues at coordinate 1,655 of JBIILF010000128.1, forward strand.
TTTAGCACACGGCGATGTTGCAGCGATTTTGATGGAACCAGCAATGACGAATGTCGGAATCGTTTTGCCACAAGCTGGATATTTAGTGGCAGTACAAGAACTAGCGAAGAAGTACGGCACAATTTTAATTATCGACGAAACCCACACAATTTCTGTTGGTCCTGGCGGCATGACCGCTGATCTTGGATTGAAGCCAGACTTTCTAACTATCGGAAAAGCAATTGGTGGCGGAATCCCAACTGGTACTTTTGGAATGACACAGGCGATAGCAGATTCCATTAAGAAAATGGTTGAGTTAGAAATTATTGACACCGGTGGAATCGGTGGAACGTTAGCCGGAAACGCACTTTCATTAGCTGCGATGCGGGCAACACTTACACATGTACTTACTCAAGAAAACTTCGATCGCATGATTGAACTTGGAACCCGCTGGTCTGATGGCGTAGATGCTGCGATCACTGAATTTGATTTGCCCTGGAGCTGTAATCGTTTAGGCGCACGCGGTGAATATATATTTGGGAAAGTTGCTCCCTTAACTGGTGCTGATGCAAATAATGCGGGGGATTTTGAGTTAGAGCAGTACCTACATTTGCGGATGTTAAATGATGGCTTCTTGATTACGCCATTTCATAACATGGCGCTGATGTGCCCGGATACTACGAGCGCCGATGTTGATGCTCACACTTTTGCATTTCGTGCGATGTGTGCAGAATTAGTTGAAGCCTAATTTCTTATAAAGAATCAACGCCGCATGGTTATCGGCATCAACATAAAGCATTGAGTCTTTAATGCTTTTATTCTGGAAGTAGTGCAGGGCCGTTAAAGTCAGGGCTTTGCCGAGGCCAGAGCTGTGGGCAGATGGGTCAACTCCCAAGACGTAAATTTCACCGATGGGGCCTTCATTCACTCGGTCATGATGGATTTTGGTCCAGCAAAACCCAATTATGCGGCCAGTTTCACGAGCTAGGAAAAAGCCATCGCTATCAAACCAGCTTTCGGCCATTCGGTTAGTTAAATCTTGCATGACCCAATCGCCCTGATCGGGGTGCTCCACAAATATTTGGTTGTTTAGCGCAAGCCATTCATCGGCATCTGCTGGCTTGAAAGTAGAAATTTCAGCAGAGGTATGAGGTTTTGCTAGATCAGCAGAATTAGAGCGATGAAGTTTAAGAATCGTACGCAAAACTAGATCCGTTCAGAGACTTGAGAATCTTTCATGGCGCTAGTAATAGTGAAGCGGTATCCAACATTTCGAACCGTGCCAATAATTGCTTCGTGCTCTGGGCCAAGCTTCGAACGTAAACGTCGAATATGCACATCAACTGTACGAGTGCCACCAAAATAATCATAACCCCAAATTTCTTGGAGCAGCTGTG
>JBIILF010000129.1:0-3027 GCA_044232785.1 Candidatus Planktophila sp.
CCCGAGTTGGTATGCATCTGGGTGACAAACTCATTCATGCCAGCGAGTTGCTCGGGGGTGGCTGCGATAACCAGATCGATGCCTTCACCGATTACATCGAGTTCGGAGTCCGTAACCAGTACCGCGATCTCGACCAGGACATCTTTTTCCAGATCAAGACCGGTCATTTCGCAGTCGATCCAGATCAGGTTTGGTTGCTCGTTGGCCATTGGGCAACCTTAAAGCAGAGCCGGGGACAAGCGGTAATTTCACCTTTCGTTCATCTTGCGTTCACCTTCGATCTGCCTCGAGTAACCCACTTAATAGGAAGATTCGGCTCATGTCGACCACTGAAGCAACATCTGTGATCCCGGAAAAGCGTGAAATAACCACCAAGCCTCGCTTTTCAGACAAAGTATTTCGGTTAGTAGTTACAACCGGCGGGCTTTCGTCATTGCTGATCCTAGGTTTAATTTTAGCTTTCTTAACTTATCGTGGTTACGGAGTCTTGCGATTAGAAGGTTTTGGTTTAATTACGAGTTCTAAATGGGATGTTGTCGAAGATGAATTCGGCGAAGTAGTTTCACAAGATTATGGATTAGCTGCGATGCTAGTCGGCACAATTTTATGTGCAGTCATAGCAGTACTTGTCGGAGTGCCAATTTCAATCTTGAGCGCTTTATTTCTTGAGTTCTATGCGGGTTCAAGAATTAGAACTTTCCTTATTTCTTTGATCGATTTAATGGCTGCGTTTCCATCAATCCTCTTCGGGCTTTGGGGCTTTGCGATTTTGATGCCGAGTGCCGAGTACTGGGCCAAATTATTAAATAGATATTTTGACTGGATTCCTGTTTTCCAAGTTCCAGCTCCAGTTTTCACTCGATCGCCTTTTATTGCCGGACTGGTACTTGCAATCATGATCATCCCGATCTGCACTTCTGTTTCTCGCGAAGTCTTCTCGCAAACGCCACTAGATAGAATTCAAGCCGCGTATGCACTTGGTGCATCGCGACTAGCAATGATCCGCGCAGTTGTTATTCCATTCGGTCGCGGCGGTGTAGTAGGCGGAGCAATGCTTGGCTTGGGTCGTGCGATGGGTGAAACGGTTGCTGTTTACACAGTTCTTAATATTGTTTATCAAGTTAACTGGCAAGTGCTATTTGGTGTTGGCGGAAACGTGGCGTCACTGATTCTTCTGAAAATTGGCGAAGCTGATCTTGAAGAAACAAAGGCGCTAATGGCTGCCGGTCTGGTGCTCTTTATATTAACTCTGATCGTTAATGGAATTGCAAACTTAATGGTCAACAAGTTAGGAAAGTCAGGTCGATGAGTACTGCAACTATTGCTCCCAAGCCTTCACGTCCATGGCTTGCTACGCCAAAACAACGTTTAATGTCAGTTCGAAACGTACTGCTCTCAGTGGTTTCCTCTTACCTAATCGTCTTTGTAACTCCGCTAAAAGGTAAGTTGCCGCTCTTCATTCTTTTCTTCGTCTCACTAATGGTTTTTAGTTTCATCACGCAATTTAAAGCTAAAGGTAAAGCAGCAGCTGAAGATAGTTTGCTGACAGTTGTATCTGTGTTCGCAATGACTGTAGCTGTTGTGCCGATTGTTAGCATCGTCGGAACTGTTGTGGCTCGTGGCTACCAAGGTTTACGTTGGTCGATATTTACTCAGGACATGTCACAAGCTACCGTCAATGACCCAATTGAAAATGGCGGAATACTGCACGCGATTCTTGGAACCACAATTATGGTTTCAATCGCGTTAGTTATAAGTTTGCCGATTGCAGTTCTGACAGCTCTTTACCTTACTGAAATCAAAGGCAAGCTAAGCGTGCCAATTAGATTCTTAGTACAAGCAATGAGTGGAGTTCCCTCAATCGTTGCCGGACTATTTATTCTCTCGAGCATTGTTTATCCAATTACTCAGGCATATTCAGGTTTGATGGGTGCATTTGCTCTGGCAATCTTGATGATCCCAACAGTTGCCCGAACAGCCGAAGAAGTTCTATTACTTATTCCCAATGATCTACGTGAAGCCGGCTTAGCTCTTGGTGCAACTCAATGGCGCACTGTCGCAATGGTTGTAGTGCCAGCGGTAAAGAGCGGGCTAATCACGGCGGTTATTTTGGGGGTAGCGCGCATCATCGGCGAAACGGCACCAGTACTTCTAGTCAGCGGTGGTGGCGACGGTACGAACTTGAACCCACTCCAAGGTCCTATGGGCTCGATTCCTTATTACGTATGGAAATCGTTCCTGCTAGGCGGCACCGAAGAATCTTCACACCGTACCTGGGCGGGATTGTTAATTCTCCTAATTTGGGTAATGCTTCTTTTCGGAGTAGCGCGTCTTATAAGTGCACGAGCAGGAAAGAGATAATGATGAATTCAGCACAAGAGCCAACCAGCAATGAAAAGGAAAACTCCGAAATGAAAACTGCCGTAACTCCTAGTTCGCTTGCAGGTATTGCCCAGAGCCACACTCGAAATTTTGAGAGCTCTCAACTATTAGGCATGGGCCTTGAGGCACGTGGCATTCATGCCTGGTTTGGAAACAAGCATGTATTGAACGACATAACTCTTGATTTTGCGGCCGGCACCGTTACTTCACTAATCGGCCCATCAGGTTGCGGTAAGTCAACTTTTCTTCGCACACTCAATCGCATGCATGAATTCATCCCAACTGCTGCGATGGCAGGTTCAGTCCTGCTCGATGGCAAAGATATTTACGAATCTGGCACGGATGTAACAAAGATTCGCCTAAAAATCGGAATGGTTTTCCAAAAACCTAACCCATTCCCATCGATGACCATCGGTGAAAATGTTTTGTCGGGTATCAAACTCGCACAGTTGAAAGTGAAAAATCATGAAGAGATTCTTGAAGAGTGTTTAGAGCGTGCTGGCCTCTGGAGTGAAGTGAAGGATCGCTTGAAGGATCATGCTGGAGCGCTCTCTGGTGGTCAACAACAACGTTTGTGTATCGCCCGCTCGCTGGCTGTTCGACCAGAAGTTCTGCTTATGGATGAACCTTGTTCAGCGCTGGACC
>JBIILF010000130.1:0-3010 GCA_044232785.1 Candidatus Planktophila sp.
CGGATTGTGCGATTTCATTTTCGTGATGTGGGAAAATTAAATCTAAGCCACCACCGTGAATATCAAATTCGGCGCCGAGATATGCATGTGCCATTGCCGAGCATTCAATGTGCCAACCTGGTCGGCCGTTACCCCAAGGTGTCGGCCAGAATGGATCTCCGGGCTTGGCAGATTTCCAAAGTGCAAAATCACGAACATCTCGTTTGAAAGTCTCGTCTGCATCTTGGGCTGGTAATAGATCATCAATATTTTGATTAGAAAGTGTTAGATAAGAAGTTAGCTTGCGTACCTCTAAATAAACATCGCCATTACCTGGCGCATATGCATAACCACGTTCGATTAATGAAGCGATCAAATCAATCATCTGAGTGATGTGACCGGTCGCACGAGGTTCGTAAGTTGGCGGCATAACATTTAAAGCTGAGTATGCGTCAGTAAACGCGCGCTCATACTTAAGGGCAACAGCCCACCAAGGTGATTCTTCATGAACAGCCTTATGTAAAATCTTGTCATCAATATCGGTGACGTTGCGAATAAAAGTAGTTTCGTAACCTGACTTAATCAACCAACGTCGCAAAATATCAAAGTTAACTCCGCTACGGATATGACCGATATGTGGTGGCGCCTGCACGGTTGCACCGCAAAGGTAAATACTCGCTTTACCCGGCTGCAGTGGAATAAATTCTGAGACGGTTCGCGACAATGTGTCATATAGCTTTAGCGAACTCATTAGCGAAGTCTATCGGTCGTTACTAGAATCCTTAAAAACGAGCGCTGAAGCAATGGCAGCAATGCCTTTGCCCTCACCGGTTAAGCCAAGACCATCGGTTGTTGTGGCTAATAACGATACTGGTGTGCCATTTAGCGCAGCAGATAGCGCAGCAATTGCTTCTTTGCGCCGCCCCGCCAGCTTCGGACGATTGCCAATTACTTGCACCGATACATTTGAAATCTTAAAACCTGCTTTAGAAATTATGGCCAGTGTTTCAGTTAATAATCTTGCACCAGTTGCGCCGGCATATTCAGGTCGGTCGACACCAAAGTTTGAACCTAAGTCACCTAAACCAGTTGCAGCAAAAAGTGAATCACAAATTGCATGTGCTGCAACATCACCATCAGAATGTCCAGCGACGCCAACTTCATCTGGCCAATTAATGCAACCTAACCAAAGTTCGCGACCTGCTTCAAAAGCATGGGCATCTACACCAACGCCAGTTAAGAATTCTTTATTACTACCAAGGAAGTTGTAAGCAGTTGCTAAATCAGCAGGTGTAGTAATTTTTAGAGCTCGTTCTTCGCCAGCAATTACCAAAACTTTGTAGCCAGCACTTTCAACTAATGCAGCATCGTCGGTACCTTCACCATTTGCTGCATGCGCTTTTTTGAGCGCATTAATCTCAAAACCTTGTGGGGTTTGCACATTACGTAAATCAGCGCGCGCAGGAGTCGCTGTTACATAACCATTTTCATCAACGCTCTTTATTGTGTCTATCTGAGGTATGCCAGGGATCACGGCAACGTCGCCTTTTTGTAGCGCTAACAAAACGCGATTGGCTAAATCAGTTGATGCTAAAGCGCGAGCAGCATCATGAATTAATACATATTTTGCATCGCTAGAAACTGCGGCTAAACCAGCTCGAATCGATTCTGAGCGAGTCTGTCCACCAACTACGACAGTTACTGAACTTCCCAGAAGCGCTTGATATTGGCTTAGATGAGTAGCCGGAGCAGTAACAATTATTTGATCAACGGTTGGTGAGATCGCTGCCACCGCATGCTCAAGTAGCGTGCGATCACCTAATTGGATTAATGCTTTGGGAATTTCAGCACCGAATCGGAGGCCGGATCCGGCAGCAGCAATGATTGCTGCAACATGGCCAGACATAAGGCTCCGATCGAATGCGAGCTTAAATTAAGAAGCTAGGACCTCGTCAAGAATTACTGATGCTTTTTCTTCATCAGTGCGCTCAGCGAGTGCGAGTTCAGAAACCAAAATCTGCTTTGCCTTTGAAAGCATGCGCTTTTCTCCGGCAGATAGACCACGATCTAAGTCGCGACGATAAAGATCGCGAACAACTTCAGCCACTTTGATTACATCGCCTGAAGCAAGTTTTTCGAGGTTTGCCTTGTAGCGACGAGACCAGTTAGTTGGCTCTTCGGTATATGGCTGACGCAGAACGCTAAATACCCGATCAAGTCCGGCGCTATCTACAACATCGCGCACGCCTACGAGGTCTACATTTTCAGCTGGAACTCGTACGGTTAAATCTCCTTGGGCCACCTTTAAAACTAAGTAGGTTTTTTCTTCGCCCTTTATCACTCGAGTTTCAATTGCCTCGATTAGCGCTGCGCCGTGATGAGGGTAAACAACAGTTTCGCCTACTTTAAATGACATTGGGAGCCCTTCGTTAGGGGCCAATCATACCAGCATCTAGTGAGAGTAGTCACCTCGGCTTTTAGCCTGTATTTAACTGGCTTTAGCGGCTATTTCTCATGAGAGAATAGCGTCGCATATTAAGCAATTATTTCTTGGGAGAAAAATGCAAATACGTAAAGTTGCAATTGGATTAATAGTTTTTGCAGCTCTCTCTACTTTAACCGCATGTGGTGCTGGAAATAATGCCGAAGCTCGTAACATCACTAAAGTTACCGATGGCGCAGAAGCTGAAGTAATAAATGACACCATTGCTCTTAAACTTCGTGGCTTCTTATTAGTTGCACAACCAGATGGCGGCGCAGTTATTGTTGGAACAATTGTTAATATTGACGAGACACCTGACCAACTTCTTGGTATTTCAGTAAACAACACACTCGCAACAGTCACTACTGAAGTTCAAGAAATATCTTTGGGCAATCCATTAATTTTTGAAGGTGACTCAGCAAATGCCAAAGCGGTCGTGCCCAGTCTTGGCGTAAAAGCCGGCAACACAGTTGAGCTTTCTTTCTTCTTTAATACTGCTGGCGTAGTTACCGTGAAAGCAATTGTGCGTGACAAGCGCGATACCTACGC